>JAPLUX010000175.1 GCA_026397455.1 Candidatus Aenigmatarchaeota archaeon
ATCCCCTGGCTTGAGTTCACTGTTAACAAAATTCTGGAAGTATGGTAGACCATATTTTCCTGTCATTTCAAATAGGCGTTGAGAATTCTCAGAGCCCCAGTCAAAATCTTTGGTTATGTTGTAAGTTGGTATGGGAAAAGTGAAGACTCTACCGTTCTTATCACCTTCTGTCATAACTTCGATGAATGTCTTGTTGACCATGTCAATCTCTTTCTGATAATCGCCGTAGACAGTGTCCAACAATTTTCCGCCGACAATCACGTGTTGTTCTTTCAAGTCTTCAGGAACTTGCCAATCTAAAGTTATGTTCGTGAACGGAGTATTCCCAGTGACGAAAACTTTACCTTTTCTCCTCGCGATAAAAGTCCCGTTTTTAGTCGTAGGACACCAAACTTTGCCTTTGTATCTAACCTTATTCATCTTCGTTATTGTAGTCATTTTTATTTCATTTTCACCGTCTTCAACATAAGGGATTAAAAATGGTGTTTTTAATTTTTGTACTTCTATAAGTTCAAAGCTCTCAGAATTTTTTATAACAACTTTGTGATTAGGAGTTATTAGTTGATCCTGTGCGCTATTACTCAACTTTACAAGATAATCATCATAATCATAAGATGCTACTCTTTCAGGTATGAGATACTCTATCTTACCGTTGTTTATGTTGAAAGTGGCTATTTTTTCATCGTTTATCTCGCTGTATTTTTTCCATCCGTTTTCTGTTAAACATTCTGTATCTTCACTGACACACTGTCCTCCCCATCTAGACCCAATATTAAGGTTAAAAACCAATTCTTGGATATTCTGTTTTAATTCTTCGTAAGACAAATTATCCTGTCTAACAAAAGGAGCGAGATAAGTATCGAATGAAGAGAAGGCCTGAGCTCCTGCCCATTCATGTTGCAGGGTTCCTAGAAAATTCATCATCTGTCCCAGCAAAGCTCTCAAGTGTTTTGGTGGATTAGATTCAACTCTTCCAGGTACACCGTTGTAACCCTCAGCTAATAACTGTCTCAAACTCCAGCCTGCACAATACCCTGCTATACTCGCATACAGGTCATGAAGATGAAAATCACCTTCTATATGAGCCTGAGAAATCTCCTTCGGATAGATATAATTAAGAGCATAATGTGCCATCACAGTTCCTGCCACGTGCCATGTCAAGCCTGAGAACGAGAAACCCATGTTTGCATTCTCTTTTACTCTCCAGTCAGACATTTTTGTGTAACCATCGACCACGTCCTCGACACTCAACAACAATTTCTGCATGTCCCTGATTTTTTTGTGTTCTTCTCTGTACACAATGTATGCCTTAGCAGTTTTTGCATGCCCGTTCTCGATTAATATCTTTTCAACTACATCTTGAATCTCTTCTACAGTAGGAATCTTGTGAGTGAAATTCTCTTCTAGAGCGGCAACAACATTATCTGATAACTCTTTTGTTAATTGTTTATCAGTTCCACCGACAGCCTGAGCAGCTTTCCATATGGCGTCTGTAATTTTATTCTGATCAAAAGGAACTATTTCCCCATCCCTTGTCTTGACTTTTGTTATGTGTCCTTTCTTTTTACTTAAACTCAACGTCTGTAATCTCTTCAATTCGTTCTCAAATGATTTCACATCACCAAAGGGTCTGTAATAAGCAGCGAACCTGACATAAGCAACTTGATCTACGTTCTTGAGTTTATCTATGATTATATCCCCTATCTTGACAGAATTGATTTCTTCAGGATAATGTTCTCTTATATCGGTTTCTACACCATCAACGATTTTTTCAATTGTATCGAGACTGACAGGTCTTTTATCGCATGCTTTCATGATCCCGATTTTTATCTTGTTCCTGTCAAAACCATCCCTTCTACCATCTTTTTTAATGACTGTTAACCCACTCTTTTCTATTCGTTCATAAGTCGTGAAGCGTTTACCACATTTTAAACATTCTCTCCTACGTCTGTTGCTCCCCAAATCATCAGAAGCTCTCTTATCGATAACTTTTGTTGCTTTTGAATTACAATAAGGACATTTCATTCGATCACCAAACACAATATCTTGTGCCCACATTTTTACTAAATACAATATATGGGTATAATAATTAGCGATGTGATATATTAAGATTTTGGATAAAAATGAATATATTTTGAGAAATAATATTTGCAATTTATACTCTTCATCACAATTATCTTTTTATTTTGTTATATTTTGTCTGAACTTGTTGTAAAATGCGTCTATTTCTTTCTTTTTCTCTGCGTCTATTTTTCTTATGTACTTGTCATTACTGATTTTTTTATTATTTTTCTTCTCCCATTCCACTGAAGAAATGCTAAACTCCTTCTGGGTCTTATCCCTGAAAACTTGTGGTATCACGTTAAAAGCACAGAAAGGAATTACTCTACCGTCTGGAGTGGCATAATGTATACAACATTTCTGAACTCTATCTATATCATAGTTGTAAAGATCCATAAAGTGCATCATTCCTATGAACAGAGATTTTCTATGGAATTCAGAGAAAGAATCATAACTTCCACCAATTATGGCAGATGTAATTAACTTACCTATATCCAATTCTTTCGGCTTTTTATCTTCGTCTATGAATTTATTTACATTTAGCAGTACTTTAGTTCCTGAAATCGCTTTTCTCAATTTTTTAA
>JAPLUX010000143.1 GCA_026397455.1 Candidatus Aenigmatarchaeota archaeon
AGGTAAAGGAGAAACCTTTCTTTATCACATCTTTCAAGAAGAGAATACCTGAAGAGAAAGAAAATTCTAGAATTTATGGTTTCATTACTAACCAAAAACCGAAATTAGAAAAGAAAGAGTTGAAACAAGGAAAATTCATGACACTTAAAGAGATAGAAGAAAAGATGAAAAATGAAAAATTCCTTCCAGAAACAGATTTCTTACTTAAAATTCTTAAAAAACTAACCTTAAACTATTGAGCTTTATCTTCTGATGCAGAATTTGTATTATTCTTGTCCTTTATAATGGTTGTTATTTTATAGTAAGAGACCTGCTTTGATAAAACATCATCCATCCAATCACGATTAATAACAATTAAAAATGTGATGTTTATATCTCTATAGTTAACTTCATAAATCCTAATCTTGCTATTAAATTCTGTGTTAAACATAAAATCTGACATTCTTAAAGGCAAAAAAATAGTCGTCTGTGTTACGGGTAGCATCGCAGCGATAGAGACCCCAAAGCTAGTCAGAGAATTGAGAAGAATGGGTGCAGAAGTACATTGCGTCATGTCGGATAATTCTCAACAAATAATTCATCCTTATGTCTTGGAATGGGCGTCTGATAACGAAGTCGTGACAAAAATAACAGGAAAGGTTGAACATGTAAAGTTGACAGGGGAAGTTCCTGACAGAGCAGATTTGATTTTGATTGCGCCAGCCACCTCAAACACGATAGGCAAGATAGCATACGGAATAGATGACACGCCAGTCACGACAGTAGCAACAACAGCTTTCGGTAACATTCCTATCGTCATAGTTCCATCCATGCACATCTCGATGTATAACCATCCCATACTCCAGGAAAACATAAAAAAACTGAAACAGCATGGCGTCGAGTTCATCGAACCTAGGATAGAAGAGAACAAGGCCAAGTTCCCAGATGTGCAGAAGATAATAAATCATGTTGTTTTAAAATTCACAAAAAAAGACTTGAAAGGAAAAAAGATTCTCGTCACGGCCGGAGCAACAATAGAAGACATAGACGAAGTGAGATACATCATCAACAGAAGTTCTGGCAAGACAGGTGTATGGTTGGCTGAAGAGGCTTACAAGAGAGGTGCAGATGTAATTTTAATAAGAGGGAAGACTAGCGTTGAACCAGTTTATCCTTTCAAAGACGTAAAAGTCAGGTCAGCGAATGACATGTTCAATGCGATTAAAGATAACATCACTGTCGACATCGTCATCCATTCAGCTGCCGTCTCAGACTATACTACCAATAAAAAGGATGAAAAGATTTCTTCAGAGAACAAGATCAACTTAGAACTCTTACCGACAACCAAGATTTTTGAAAAAATAAAAGACATGAACAAAGATGTATTTCTGATAGGTTTCAAGGCCGAATATAAGAAATCAAAAGAAGAATTAATAGAAGGGGCGTACAATAAATTGAAATTGGCTAAAGCAGATTTAATAGTCTCGAACGATATTGGAAGAAAAGATGCTGGCTTTGAAGTTGACACAAATGAAGTATATGTTGTTGATTCTAAAAAGAATGTTAAACAACTTAAGTTAGCTCATAAGAGAGTTATTGCAAATCAAATTTTAGACATGATAAAATGATTTTCAACAAAATATTCATCTTGGGAGCAGGATCTGTAGGTAGCATTTATGGAGCATTATTATCGAAACAAGAAGACGTTAATCTCATCGGAAGAAAAGAACACGTCAATGCAATTAACTCTAAAGGTTTATTACTTTACGGCAACTTTGAAGGAAAATATAATGTCAAAGCAGATACTGAAATCAAAGAAATACCTTCTAACACTTTAATATTGTTGTCGACAAAAATTACCGATTCTGAAAAGTCTATTAAAGAAATAAAACATCTGATAAAAAAAGACACTATAATATTACTCCTACAGAATGGTCTTGGTATAGAAGAAATTGTAAAAAAAATCTTACCAGATAATGAAATCATCAGGGCAGTCATAACTCTAGGTTCGGATTTTCTCGAACCAGGAAAAATATCAAACGTTTCTTATTCTAACACTGCCATTGAAAAAACAAAGAACGCAGAAAAAATCGCTAAACTATTCAACGATTGTGGGTTAAAAACAGAAGTTTCTGATGATATAAAATCACATGTTTGGAAAAAGTTGATAGTTAATTGTGTTTTGAACCCATTGACTACAATTCTTCAAGTTAAGGATAACGAGATTATAGTCAATAATTTAAAACCCATTAGATATGGCATAATAGATGAATGCATAAAAGTTGCAAAGACAGAAGGAATTTATATCGATCCAAGTATCAAGAACATGATAGATGAAAGGATAGCTCTTTTCACTAATTATTCTTCCATGTGCCAAGACATAATGAAAGCTAAGAAAACTGAGATAGATTTTTTGAATGGAAAAATAGTTGAAATAGGAAAAAAACACAATATCCCAACACCGATGAATGAGACGATGGTTGCTTCAATCAAATTCTTGGAGGAAAAGAATGAACATCGAAGAAATTAAGAAAAAGAAAAAAATTGTGATGTTAACAGCTTATGATTATCAAACTGCCAAACTACTGGATGAAGTCGGGATAGATTTAATTCTTGTTGGTGATAGTTTGGGGATGGTTATGCTAGGTTATAAAGATACAAAAAATGTTACGATGCAAGAAATGATTCATCATACTAAAGCTGTTGTAAGAGGTGCAAAAAATACACCGATAATAGGAGACATGCCGATCCATACTTATGAAACAGTTGATGATGCTCTAATTAACGCAAAAAAATTCATAGAAGTTGGGGTATATGGTGTCAAGATTGAAGGTAATAAACCAGATATA
>JAPLUX010000170.1 GCA_026397455.1 Candidatus Aenigmatarchaeota archaeon
TACTGACAGTTTGCCAGCGAACTCAGCAATACAGTCTACTCTACCAGCCAAACCCATCATAGACGACTGTAGTGCTTTTTCTAAAGCATAGATGTTATCAATATTGTTTAGTTCTTTCTTTAACTGAGAGTACAATGAGAATTCGCCAGAAGCATAATCTTCTTCGATTACTTCCTCGTTCTTCAAATATGATTCAATTATTGAGTGGAACTTCGTTCCTCTACGCAGAACTCTTTGTGATTCTTCTGGATTATTTCTTCGCCACTCAGCAAAGAATTTTTGTTTCTCCCAACCAGTTACAGTAGTTACTGATGGAAACGCTTCACCACTTTCTGTAATGTAGTATCGTTTTCCATCTATTTCTTTTGTTTGTAAATTTTGTTCTTTCAGAGACACAGACACATGATTAAATTTTTTCACTTTTACGTCCTTTTGTTTTTCATAAATGCCATTACATGTGCAAGTCTACTCTGACCTGCGGGTGCAGGCGTTGGTGGTGGAGTTGGGGGTTTTGCAGCCGGCTTTAGTAAGTTTTTTGCTAAATGTCGTTTCTTCATTCGAATAGAAGCAGTCTTTGCAACCTTCTTCTTTTTAGTTTCTGCTTCAACTGCAGCAGCCTTTTCTTCTCTTGATTCTTTTCTACCAACAATAACACCAGAATTAGTAATTAACTGACCGCTATGTGCGATAATCTTATCAGTCTTCCAATGAGGTATAACCACTTGTAACCCATTACCACTTGCTCTCAAGTGTACTATCTTACCCTTATGGAAAACATGAGCATCACTCTCATGCATTCGTACTTCCATATCATGCTCAACATCCACATGTTTTTCTGGATCTAATTGAGGACCTTTTTTACCTATAAAAGTAATTTCATGCATTTTACCGCTATCTCTTACTTTTTGCTTAACAGCATCCAATCTTAGTAAATCTTCTTGAGCAGCAGACTTTGCTGAAAATGTAGCAGCAGACAATTCTTTACCAGTATTAGGATCAATTGTATTTCTTGATGTGTGTGGCACACCTAAAAAATCATGAACAACTTTAGTATTTTGTCTTTCTCTAGTGGTAGGTCTAGACATTTTGCGCCAGTCATTTCTATTACCTCCAAAACCTTCTGGTAAATTAATAGAAGACTCTCGATTTTCAACGACAGTTAATGCAAATTGTTCAACCAAATACTCATAAATCATTTACTTACGCTTCATTTTCTGAACCATTCCCTCAACAACGAGAGTAACAGTTTCAAGAATTACTTCAATTTCTTCTTCTGTCAGTTCAACATCGGCAGCCAATTGAACATCTTCTAGGAGAGTTACGATGAAGTCTTCATCTGATACTTCTTCGTCAAGTTCCTCTTCTTCTTCAGAATCTTCCTCAAATTCAAATTCTTCTTCTGAAGGATCAACTTCTACAGTTTCCTCTTCAAACACTTCTTCCGTTACTTCTTCTTCTGAAGGATCGATTTCTTGTTCATTTAAAAGAATACCTTCTGGTTGTTGCTGTACTGGTGGGGTTGTTGGTACTTCTTTATTATCATTTAAAATGTTAAATGAAGCGTCATACATGTCTTTTAGCCAATTGTTATCTTCCATTTTTTTCTCCTGTAATGGGTTACCTAGTATATATAATGTACCCCGAAAAAGAAAAGAACCTTCTTACAAAGGTTCCTTTCCCTATGATGATCGTAAGGTAGCGAAGTTCCTTTTAGCATGGATAGCGTAAGTTCGCACTGGCACTATCTCCACCCGATCACTAATATTTATACATTTAAACATTTTCACAAATCAATTATTATGTTGAAGCACCTGAATCCGTCACGAATTTTCTATGTGCATCATAAGCAGCACGGCCGGCTGAATGATCAGAACTGCTTTGAACTCTTGCAGATGTTGGTGAAATAGATCCAGTAGGACCATATGCCTTTGCGGCACCACTAGTGCCTCCAGTATCCCAAGCTTGACCATGACTGTTTATAGTAACTCTTGTATGTTCTGGATGTGCTGGATCGGTTAATCTGTGCATGAATGATCCATATGCAGCCATTCCTGCTGAATTAGTTTTAAACCCTAATCCTTCAGCATGTCTTTTCATAGTAGACACATGACCTTTCATCTTTTCCGCATTTTCGCCCGCCTCCTTAGCAGCTTGTTTACTAGCTTCTTTTCCTCCTGCTTCTTTTCCTGCTTCAAATTTAGAACCGTGGCCATCATGACTACCGCCACCACTTTGAAGTCCTGACTTAGCACCAGATAATAATGCACCGCCAACTTGACCAGCAACATGTACAGGAATTGTTAATGGTAATGCTATAGCCTTAAGCAATCCTTTTCCTATTTTTCCATAAGGAGCATTTTTGATGCGCCTAGTAATTCCGTCAATTCCTTGACCAACCCATGAACCAAAACTCTCGTCTATTTGTCTTTGTTCTTGTAAATATTCTTTGAATGATTTCATATTATTTTCCTATTTGTTAAAGTCTACTGTATTTATACAATAGAATATTTCCTTCTATACCTGTTTTCTGTTCATTCTTATGTGAGCTTTAAACATACCATGAGATACACCAGAATGAAAACCATGAGAATATCCTACTTTATATACAAAATTATACAATTTAATAGTTAAAATTGTACATATTGATAGAATGCTTATTCCCATAAAAAACAATGAAATTATGTCGTAATATTCCATAAAACAGTATATATCTTT
>JAPLUX010000127.1 GCA_026397455.1 Candidatus Aenigmatarchaeota archaeon
AATTATTATCATTGGTAACTTTTTCCCGACTGGGACTTTTTTATTAATGACTGAATTATTGTCTGATGCTACTTTTTCTTGAGCAAGTTTAGAGTTTTCATTATCTTCGTTGGAAGTTTTTTCTAAAAATGCGGACAATCCGCTTCGCTCTCTCATATCTTCAACAGCGGCAGCTACAGATGGGTATTTAGACTTTCCATTCATTATAGAATTAATTTGATCAAATAGAAAACTATCAACAGGTTTTGGTTGAACGGCTTGTTTTTCTACAAGTTGTTTCTGAAATTGTTTAAGCCAATGGTCATCGCCTTCGCATTCATCTGCATTTCTAGAAATAACTGATTGATGTCTAGTATATTTTGACATATTATCCTCGGTAGTTCGCAGAATAGTCATAATTATTCGAAGAAGATTCATATACTTCTTCTTCTGGCATGAATCCACGATCACCCCTTAAAGCGTAGCCCATATCTAATAGTAGCCATCTAACTTCAGCCTTTTCTCTATCACTTAATTTATATTTCTCAACTTGATCTTTGTATGTTTGACTGAGATCGTGTCCTGCAGAAACCGTCCCATTAATACAAATTCTTGCAATAGCTGATATGATTAGAGGTACAGTTACATAGGTGCCTTGAACTCCAGTAATTTTTTGAGCTTCTTTTACTAATGTTTCGTTTTCGCTTGAAGCTGACTTCCTTTTATTTTTCTTAGTTTTCTTAATTTTATTTAATCTTTCATGCAATTTATCAATACCATCTTCAATCTTTGCTCGTATTTCTTCTACTTTATTAGCATCTAGTTCTTCTTCAAGATCCAATCGCATTGCTTTTGAAATTTCAGAATCAAGTTTTTCTAAATAGGAAACGGCTCTTTCTAATCCAGAAGTATCATAACCAGAGTGCTTTGGTACTGTAGCAAAACGCTCTTTAACCCACACAACAAATCCGCTCGCACCTTTAGATTCCCAATCCCATCTATCGCTTTTCTTTGACTTCTTAGCGTCATTTTCGTCTACTTCCATGACCTCTAAATTGTCATCAGCTGGGGCTACTGGCTCAATTGGTTCTGGACTTGTTGCTGCACCCGGTAAGTCGCCATAAAAATTAAGGCTCTTTTTCTATAATAACAAAAGGAGAAATTGGTTGTGCAGTAACTTGTAATGACATAGAGTACCTCTGGATTTAACTCTTTGATATGTTTATATGCAGTTATATGTAATAGTTGTCGCTATCAGTATGATATTTTATCGTAAAGTGTGTTCCCGCTATCTGTTGTTCCATAACCCGGATTTGTATTATTTATATTTTCTAAATCTTCTGGCGGACTAATACCGGCTGGTAATCCATATAAATCTGTTTCTTTTGGATTTAGCATACCGGACTCACCCAATAAAAATTTAATTAACTCTGAATTATCTGATTCTCCCTCATCATCTGAATAATCTCTGCCATGATTTAGCTGTTCAGGACCTTTTCCTTCAAAGTCAGGCATTGTTATAGATTTGTCAAACATGCCACCTATGGGTACAGAGTCTCCATAGGCTCCAGAATCTCCTAAAATCGGGTCTGACCCAACTTGATCGTCAATTGGAAAATCAATGGCATTTTTTATAAAAACAGAAAGTAGCATCATGCGTCTGGCAATTTTATTACTTTTCTTTTGACTTTTAGTAATACTACCATCATCCTCTTTATATGAATCATCAGATTTATATTTGTTTTTATTTGCTTTTTGTTTCTTATTTCGAAAATCAGTTATACTTTCATATTCGTCCATATTTTGATAAAACCCGGCACCTGGTGAATCTTTTACTGGACCACCTACTCCTTCTGCGTCGTATAAATCATAATTTTTAAATAAAGTAAATCTAGGCTGAACCACAATAGCTTTTTCAGATTTATACTTTTTCTTTTTAGGTGCAGGTTTCTCTGTGCCCTGAAAATAAGATTCTTTAATAAGATCATGTTTATCCATTTATCCCACCTTTAAGATGCTTCT
>JAPLUX010000041.1 GCA_026397455.1 Candidatus Aenigmatarchaeota archaeon
TATAAGGAGGTTAAAAAAATGAAAAAACTATTATTCCTACTTATTTTGGTAGGTATTTTATCTGTAAACTCAGTGGTAAGTGCAGAGATTATAAGCACAAACTCAGGGAATATAATCTATAAAGATGTCTCTTTAAAAACTACCTTTGTAAATCAGGATCCATACCCGGCTGATCCTGGTAGCTATGTAAACTTGGTGTTCAAGCTCGAAAATTGGGGAACTGAAAAAGCAGAAAATACAATTTTTGAATTATTACCCGAATATCCATTTTCTCTAGACACTGGTGTGAGTGCTACCAAAGAACTAGGTACAATAAATGGATTGCAAAATGGTCAAAATGCATTTTTAATAAAATACAAAGTAAGAGTGGATAAAGATGCACTGGATGATGAGAGTGAAATAGGGGTAAAGTGTACGTACAACAATGGTGAATCTATTACAGATAAATTCAACATAACAATATCGAACCCACGAACAGATATGGATGTAGTCGTACAGGATTCAACTGCAGGCACCACAACGTTAGCGATAGCTAACATAGGAGCAAACGATGCGTATTCTGTTATTGTGAGAATTCCTGAACAACAGAATTTGAGAGTAACAGGGACTTCTGCTAGTGTTATTGGCAACCTAAACGCTGGAGATTACACACTTGTAAGTTTCCAAGTAACATCGAATACGGGCATTGCTAACATCACTGGTACGAGGGGAAATATACCACCAACAGGGGAGAATATGACACAAATTAGACCATCATTCAACAGAACAGCATCCAACATCTCTATGGTCGGGGGTGGAAATCTTGCTGTTGAAATCTCTTATACAGACACGCTTGGCATAAGAAGAACTGTTCAAAAGGAAGTTAGGCTAGATGCGAGTGGAACAACCAGAACAGGGACAATAACACGATCAACAACTCAAGGAACTCAATTACAGTTACCTAGTGGAGGTCTTATGTACATAGGAATCGGTGTAGTTGGGATAATCGTAATAGTGGTAATATTCAGATTAAGAAGAAAAAGGAAGAAGAAATGAAATTAAACGATATAATAAAACTTTCTATGAATAGTCTGTCGCATAGAGGGTTGAGAAGTTGGCTGACTATTCTAGGGATAGTTATCGGTGTAGCAGCAGTTGTCTCTATAATATCTATAGGATCGGGTACGCGACAAGCCATTTCATCTCAATTGGGTGGTTTGGGTGCTAATATTATTACAGTTTCCCCTGGATTTGAGAGAGCTTTCGGTGGTGGTTTTGGAGGACCTGAAGGGGGAAGAAGCCAAACTGCAGTTACAAACCCACAAAATTTGACCACTAAAGATGCCCAAATTATAAAATCTGTTTCTGGTGTTCAATTCGTGGATGGCATAATCTCTGAAAGGCTTGATGTTACATACTTGGGGCAAACTGCTTCTCTATCAGTCCAGGGAGTCGACCCATTGACTTGGAGAGAAATGACAACTTCCCAATTAGATTCAGGCAGGTTCCTGACACCAAGCGATGGGAATGTTATCGTAATCGGATATAACATTGCAAATAATGTATTCAAAAAACCGCTCGTGTTAAACACGCAAATAAGCATCGAAGGAAAAATGTTTAGTGTTGTTGGCATATTACAGCAATCTGGTGGTGGATTTGGAGGTGGAGGTGGTGGAGGAGATAACACAATTATAATGCCAATAAATACAGCGAGAACAATCATTACAAATCTGGCAATAAACCAGTTTTCATCCATACAAGTCAAGGTAGCTGACGCAGGATTAGTCAACGAAGTTATAAACAGTACGGAAGAAAAATTATTACTTTCCAGACATGTCACAACGAGTACAAAAGATTTTACCATTACATCTGCTCAACAAATTCAGGGAACTATTTCAAATGTGATGGGAACGCTGACCTTATTCCTTACTGGTATAGCTGCTATATCCTTACTAGTAGGTGCCATAGGTATAGCGAACACGATGTTCATGTCTGTGATGGAAAGAACAAGACAGATTGGAACTCTGAAGGCTTTGGGAGCCACGAACTTTGAGATTATGAAATTATTTGTATTCGAATCTGCTATGATTGGTTTTATGGGTGGGTTGATAGGTATTTTCCTAGGGTTTATTGCGGCTGGTACAGTTTCTGAACTTGGTGTTAGACTGATAGGAGTTGGAGGAAGAGGTGGGTTAGGGGAAAATTTATCAGTCATCACACCTCAATTAGTTTTGTTTTCCATAGGATTCTCTGTTTTTATAGGAGCTGTATCTGGCTTAATTCCCGCCAGAAGAGCGGCTAGTTTACAACCAGTTGAAGCGTTACGTTACGAATGATGAATAGATAATAACATATAAATGGATTGGGACCACTTTGAATTTTAAAAGGTGACAATTCTGGTATTGCTGGAAAGGTTTTGATTGAGGTCAATCCTGGAAAAGGAAGAGTTTTGATGGACACCAATCCATTCTTAGAACCAGATACGCAGTATTCTGCTGAGACTGCAGTAAAAGTGACCCAAAATTACACAGGGAAAAGCCTGAATGATAGAGATGTTATCGTTTCTTTTGATACGACTGGACAATTGTTGGGTGGTCCTTCCACCGGAGCGGCTATGACTATTACAACAATAGCAGCCATTGAACAAAAGAATATTAAAACTAATGTTGCGATAACAGGAACAATTGAACCAGATGGAGAAATAGGCCAAATTGGTGGTGTCGTACAGAAAGCCGAAGCTGCAGCTAAAAACGGAATCAAATTGTTCCTTGTTCCAAATGATGAGTTAATTTTGACTTATTATGAAAGACAAATAACAAAACAAAAAAGAGCACCCAATTATGTCGTACAAAGAGTAAGTTATATTCCAAAAACTTTGGATTTGAACAATTATACGATGTCTGAATTGAAGATGGAGACTAAAGGAGTTTCAACTATAAGTGATGCTGTCAAATATATGTTAGAATAAGTTTTTCCAAAGAACAAAAATTTATCTGAAAAGTATTTTATTTTAAAAAACAATTAATTATAGAGTAGATAACAGAAGACGAAAGACCCTTGACATAATTTCATTAGGTCTG
>JAPLUX010000022.1 GCA_026397455.1 Candidatus Aenigmatarchaeota archaeon
TTACAGATTTCTACATCTTCATCAGCGATCTTGTTTGCTTCTTTTACTGCCAATTCTTTTTTTTCTTTTATTGATTTTCCTCTGTCAGCCACTTTCAAAATTCTATCGATTGCCCAAAAAAGATTGTAAGCAGTTGGTCTAGTGCTTCTTATAATGTTGACAGCATTTTTTACATAATCATCGAATTTATCTTCAGTTGCTTCAAGAAATGCCTGTGCTATTCCATACGCTGCTGTTACTCCTATAGCAGGTGCACCTCTAACTATCATTTTTTTAATTGCGTCAGCCGTTTGTTTGTGATTAGAAGAATCATATATCTCAAACTTATGGGGTAGTTTTGTCTGGTCGATCATTCTTACTGTCTTTCCTTCCATCCAGACTGTCCTGAATTCTTTTACCTGATTTCCAACCTTTACTCTCATGAATTGTATAATATGAAAGAATATTTTTATAAGTAAAAATTGTCATCGTAATCTAGAAAAAACGCATTCCTTTATAATTTAAGATAAAAAATAATAAAACATGAGATTATTAAGAAAAATAATTTTGTTATTGGTTTTTATTCTGATTATTCCTTTTTGTTATGCTCAGAATTGTATCGATCCGGACGGTGGTCAAAATTATTATCAAAAAAGTTGTGTGACATTTTATGGTATTGAAAACTATTATTGTGATAGATGTATAAACTCTAACATTTTACTTGAGGCTTATTGTGAGGGGGATAATCTAATTTTTAAAAAATATGATTGTCCTTTAAATTCATGTGTCGATGGAACATGTACTTCAACGACTACTACATCTACCACGACAACTACTAGGACCACAACAACTACCACTACAACCACTTCAACAACCACCACCACGATTAGTACAACAACGATAACGGTGGAAGAATGTTATTTAAATAACGTAAATATTGATACCTTCCATTGTAGTGGAGCAGAAGGAACTTGTTGTGCTGGGGATCGTATTGATGTCACGGCTTATTATTCAGGTAGTTGTCCTTTAAGTGCATACCTTCAATTAGATATTGCAGATAATGAATTAAACTATGATGGTTCTGGTTGTGAAGTTTATGATAGTTCCCCTATAGTCGATCAATTTTGTAATGGTCTTGCTGATATAGATGGTTTAGGTTTTGTTGTAACTTGTTCCGGTGGTACTTGTATAGGATCAACTCAACTACCGTCTGGTACTTATGCTGTTCCTGTTCCAGATTGTAGAGGCGTAAGAATTGACACGGGAGGGGCAGGTTTGTATAAGGATGGTTTTCCTTGCCAAGAAGATAACCCAGTTTCTAATTATGCATGGACAAATTCAATATCGGGTTCTATAAGTTTTGGTATTGATTTACAATGTGGCGCTATTTTAACAACTACGACGACTACTATTATGACTACGACGACAAGAACGACAACAACTACATCAAGTACTACAACTACTGTATTACTTGCTCCTCCGACTTCTACAACTGCTAGGACCAGTACGACGATTCAAACTACAACGACTACTTCCACAACTACTACGACTAACCCTACTATTTCTAAAACAGGAGATATAGCCTTATCATGCGAAGTATCACCAAATCATAGCTGTTCTGAAAAAAAAGATAGTTATCCAGGTTTTCCTGATATCGAAGAAATGGACTTTTCTATACCCGATTCTGCTAATTGTGAAGATAATATTGAAGTTACTGTTGAATGGGCAGGATGGCATGGTTATAAAGATGATAATATAGATGAGTGTACTCCAAATTATTGGGCTGTCTTTCTCGAAACTTCAACAGGAAGTTATTCTTTGCTTGGTTCATGCCAATCTTTTAACGAATCAGATTGTGTATTATGGGACCCAAATACATATACAATGAGTTTTGATGTTAAAATGCCAAATAAAGATAGTATTGTTGATGGCACCTACAATATTTTTGTTACTGGTGAAACTGACAGTGGTTATTGTAATCCTGATGAAAGTAATGTTGATATCAAACTATCTAAACCAATTAACTTAATGAATTGTGGTAGTGTGTCATCATCAACAACGACTACATCAACTGCCACAACAACTCTAGGTTCAACAAACACAACAATAATAACTACGATACCAATTTCAGGTTTTACAACTTCTACAACCACTATTACACATTCCACTTGTACAGGAACTAACATTTATGCTTGTTATGAAACTGATCAGGAACGATGTGAATTAAAAGCATGTTGTTATTGGAGTAATGGAAAATGCGGAAGATTACCATGTGATCAATTATCAGAAAGTGAATGTTCAAAATGTACAGGTTGTCAATCAGAATCTGAAGGTTCAAAAACTACTACCACGATTTCAGAACCACCTTTAAAATCTACTACAACTACTGAAAGTGGTACTAATGGAGGAGGTGGAGGGGGTGGCGGGGGAGTAGGCGGTGAGCGAGCAGCCCTACAGCAAGGACCCGCCGGAGGAGCCCGAGAAGCCGGCGAAGGCCGACGCGGCCAAGAAGCCGGACGAGCCCACGAAGCGCGAG
>JAPLUX010000181.1 GCA_026397455.1 Candidatus Aenigmatarchaeota archaeon
TTCTAATGCAGCAGAATTCCCAGCAAATGGAGTACTTACAATATATGTAGGAAACGTTCTACAAAGCATTTCTTACACTGCTAGAGACGTTTCTACAGGAATTGTGAGTGGTATACCATCTTCAGGGAATGGAAGCGTTACAACTCAAGTTCCTGCTTCTACAGATGTTTGGTATGGAATGTTTGAAGGATATCCACAATGGTTCACGATTTATGACGGATATGTATATTGGTGGTATCCAACTGATGAGACAATAACAGGAAGAACCGTATACATGGATTATTATACTGATATCATAGAAGTAAACTCTGATGCTGATATTATTCCTCTTGCTAAATTCGATATGATTAAACATTGGGTAAAGTGGGCAATTAGGAATATAACAGAAAGAAACGGAAGACCAGATATTAATGATCAAGACTTTCAACTCTTCAATATTATCTTAAATGACGCTATCCGAAGAGAAAGTACTGGGCAAAAGTTTAAGATGCTTCCAAAAGTAAGTGGAATTATGTACAGAGGAAGAAGCAATCCTAATCAATCATATGAAGATTACATGCGCTCATAATGGCTACTACAAAAAAAGACAATATAAATTATGCTAAAGGAGAACGTTTTGTAAACTTCTCTAAAGGAACTATGCGCCAAATATTCTTTGGTATGGCTCCTTTAGGAACATATAAGCTTGCTTTAAACATGGACTCTGATGTAGAGGTTGGTTCGCTTGTTTCTCGTTTAGGAACAGCTATTGTTGGTGTTCAACGCCAAGCAGGTGCTTCTTGTTTAGGAATTGGAAATTATAATAGAACTCAAAGCGCCGGAAGCAAGTTATTCGCAGTATTTTCAGATGGTACAAACAATATTGTTAAAGATATGATTGATAATACAAAGAACTTAACAGGAGATACTAAGAACTTAAAAACTCGATTCTGTTCATATCTCGACGAGATAGTAAGAGTAAACGGAACTGATGCTGCAAAAGCATATAATAATACTGCTTGGATAACTACTGGAGGTGCATTTGATTTAGCAAATATGCCTTTGTTTGATAAAGTTATTGAATGGAAAGATAGAATATATGGAGCACTTCCAAATTCAGATAAAGTAACATTCTCATCAATAGCAAACCCATCAACAAGAACAATAAGCTGGACAGACATAACTCCAACGACCGGTACTGGTTATATTATGATGGCTCAGGAAGATGGAGGAGGAGGAATTACTGCTTTTGAAAAGGTTCCTGGATATTTACTCGTATTTAAACAGAGGACAATGAAACGATGGGATGGTTCTACTACCTTTCCTGAAGATTTAGTAAACCAAGGAGTTCCTTCGCAAGAATGTGTTACTCGTTCAAAAGAAATTGTATACTTTATAAATCAAAAAGGTATTTGGGTTACAAATGGAGGATATCCAGTAAGAATATCTCGTCCAATTCAAGACTTCGTTGATAATATTGCAGATTTTACAAAGGTTTCAAGCTGGGGCGATGACGAACATGTCTATTTTTCACTAGGAAATGTCTCTATAGGATTGGATACATATTCCAATGTAGTTTTGAAATATAACATAGAAGATGTTACATGGGACGTTCGTTCTTATTACAATTCTATACAAGCAATGAGTCAATATGTAGATTCTGCAGGAAAACGATGGGTGGTTATAGGAGATAATGACGGTCAAACTCTTGTATTGAATAGTGGAACGACAGATTATGCTTCTGCTGTAAAAACTATTCCTTGGACAGTAGAACCAAATTACATAGATTGGGGAATGCTGGGAAATATAAAAGAAGTATCAAGAATGATTACTTATACAGAAAATGTTTCGACAGGAAAAGTTCTTTGGAGAAACACTAAACAAGGTGCTGATTATAAAGATTTTGGAAGAATGACTGAAGATGTTACTGAGTTGAATAGTCCAAATAACGCAGTAAAAGGAAACTACATTGGATTCAAGTTTGTCGGTACTACAAATAGCGAAAGAATTAAGTTTATTGGATTTGAGTTTCCACAACAATCCGTGTTAATTTCAATGAACACAAAAGAATGACGACTCTGAGTGAAAGATTATTAAATGATGCAAGAATAAATGGAGTATTCAATCCAGAATTTCCTGCAGAACCACCTAAGGCAATAAATAACTTTAGTGATGGTACTCCTGCAGAAAGCGTAGGAAGTGGACAATCTACTGACAGAGCTTCTATGGTTGATGGATATTGGCAATCTGCTAATTATGTGCCTAATGTAAGTGGATGGAGAATAGATGCTCTAGGAAATGTAGAATTTGGAAGCGGTAAGTTTAGAGGAAATATTTCAGGGGCGACTGGAACATTTGGAAATCTCAAATTGAATGACCCAACAAATACAATAATAGTAAATGATGGAACAAACGATAGGGTTTTAATTGGTTATTTAGCAGGAAAATTCTAGTATGGGGGATTGGGGAATGGCAGTAAGCCAAAAAGGATATGATGTGAAGACTTGTGCGGATAGATTCCTCACTTTTAGTTCTGCTTTTAACAACCAGAAGATATTTAGTGTAAATACTGTTACTGGGATAAATCCTCCACAAACAAGTGCAGATTTTACTGTAAATGCCGGAACTGATGTCTTTACTTCTGTTGGACATGGACTCAATAATGGAGATCAATTGAATTTTATTACCACTGGAACGCTTCCAGGAGGACTTACTTCAATAGACTATAATCCACCATATACAGGAGAACTCTATTATGTAATAAACAAAACTGCTAATACGTTTCAAGTTTCTCTTACTTTAGGAGGTTCTGTCCTTAACATAACAAGTACTGGGACAGGTACACATACATGGTTTTTTGATACAATAAAGATAATAGATACTCACAATTTAGGATACTATGCTCCTTGCATGGTTATATATAACGGTTCGACTACATTAGGATTAGCATCAAGTTATTTTATGTCAGAAGCAGGGTTCCTTCCACTTAATTTAAGACTTTATACTGATAGAACGGAAATTTATGTATATTTGCCAGATGGAGGTTCAACAAACATTGGAGATACAATGACATTTACAGTTTATCAGTTCTTAGATACATTTGATGCATTCACAGCCCCTATAATAAATACATCAACAACAAGTGGTGCAAGTTCTGCAGATTATGGATTTAGGATAAGTAAACCAGGATTTGATGTAAAAACATGCGCGGATAAAGATTGCATAATATCAAGTTCTTTCGCCACTAATGTTATTCATAAAAAAGGAGTAGATACAACAGGTTCAGTTTCACATAGTTTAGGATATTTGCCATCATTTCTAGGATTTATAAAGTACTCAGGAAATAGTTTTCTTTCTCTTGCAAATGATTTAATATCAATAACAACAAATACAATAGATTGCGGATTAGGAGCAGGAGATTCGTTTTACTATAATATATTTAAAGCGAAATCAGTATGAGTGATTGGGGGATAAGAATATCTGCTAGTGGAGTAGATGTAAAATCAGGAACTGATAAGGAGATGGTTCTTACAAGTAAGTATTCAATGTTAAAAGGAGCAAATCCAGTATCAGGAACAATAAGCGTGCCGCAAACAGCTACAACTACGACAGTA
Source organism: Candidatus Aenigmatarchaeota archaeon (assembly GCA_026397455.1). Classification (GTDB taxonomy): domain Archaea; phylum Aenigmatarchaeota; class Aenigmatarchaeia; order CG10238-14; family CG10238-14; genus JASEGC01. The sequence continues at coordinate 3,594 of JAPLUX010000181.1, forward strand.
ACAGTAGCTCACGGATTAGGCTATATTCCAATGGTCCAAGCTTATTGGAATGATGTAAACGGAATTATATTTGCACCAGGAGATTTTTATCCAATGCCAGCATACGGAATACTCGCACAAGAAATAGCATTTAATGTAAAGGCAGACTCTACAAATATATATTTACAATTTTATATAGACGACTTTGGTGGTGGTGGTTCTAATATAACTATGAAATACGTTTACTACTTATTTATTGATAAAGGGAAATTATAAACTATGGCAACAGCTAAACAAAAAGCAGCGGCAAAAGCAAGAGCGGCGGCAGATGCTGCTAAAAAGTCAAAGAGTACTTCTAAAAGTTCTTCTAGTTATAAAAATACGGCTGCATATAAAGCTCTTTCTTCTGATGGTAAGAAAATGGCTGATTTACATTATGAAGTTGAATCTGGGACATCAAAATACAATGCACAACAATTAAAAGATGCTCTTAAGCAGGCAAAAAAAGACTCTTCTGGTTATATGAAGCAGATTATCCGTGAATTTGAAACAACTACTTCTCAGCAACTTGCCCAAGAAACTGGAGACTATCAATCACACCTTGATACCGTAAATGAGAATATTAAAGAAATAAATCAAGACTTAGCTACAAATAAAGACTTTCTTTCTCTTGAAGAACAAAGAACACTTGCACAATCTGCAAAAGATTATGAACAAATGAGAGGAAATATTATTACTCAAATACAGAATACTGGTACTACTTTCTCTTCAATAGGAGAAGAAAAGAAAACATATGCAGAGCAAACTCAACAAGGTTTTGTTGAAAGTACTACTGCAAAATATGATAAACAGGTAGCAGATCTTGAAACTCAGGCATCAAGAGGAAACTTACAGGCAAAACAACAGTTAGCAGATTTGAAACGAACACATGAAGCAAGTATTCAAAATATCGGGACAAAAGCAGAAACTTATTTAGGAACAAAAGGACTTTCTGGTATTTCTGGATTAGATTTATATAAACCATTAGGAGACATTTCTGGTCAAATAAAAGAAGATACTGTAAAAGATATAGCTTCTAGACAACAAACATATTATGATCAATCTAAACAAGCTTCTCTTAATTTCGCTTAATAAAAAACTATGGCCAATGAGCTCAAAGGAACGCTACAACAATCAAAAGGACTTGGAGTACAAGCACCTGCTTCTGAGTTGCAGAACTTCCAATCTGTGTTAAGAGATATTTCTCGACAGACTTATGATAAGCAAGCAAAAACAGATTCAAAGAGTAATGCAATGACTGGAGCAGGAATTGGAGCTTCTGATATTTCTGGAGGAGCATTTTCTTCTATAATGGGAGCACTTGAACAGATGAGAGGTGGAGATATTTCAAAAGAATATGCTGCTGGAGTTGCTGGATATAAAGATACTTTGGATGCCATTGAAAAGAAACGGACTACTGCCGCGGCAAATTCAAAGTCTGCATTCGCAAATATGACAAATGCACAAAAACAAATCGAATGGTTGCAAAATCAAGGTAAGGATGTTCCTGCTTCTTTGTGGATTATGGCTGGAACTACACCAGGAAATCCAACAACTTCTGGAACTATTCCTACCGATATGACAGATGCCGCTTCTTATCTTGCCAATGCTCACAAAGGAACAGATACTTTTGTAAGTCCTGACGATTATACAAAAGCAAGAGATGAATATATCAAAACACAAAATTCTGCTGTTGATGACCCAGTAAAAAAAGCACAAGATGCTAAAAACTTTGATAATCAATTTGGAAAGTATTTAAGTGATACAGAAAAAGGAAATCTTGGTATAACAGTAACAAAAACAGACATCCCTCCTGAATATACTGACTTTTTACAAGGCAAAACATCAGAACAACAAAATGCTTTTCTTTCTCTACCAGAAAGACAGAAATCTAGTGTACAACAACTGGTGAATGGAGATGCCCTTTTATCAGATATTATTTCTTCTAGAGGTGTTCAAGGAAGTGCTGATAGACAACGACTTATTATGGATGCTCAGAAAATTGACCCAACATTTAGTGTAAATACAAACAAAATACGATATGAATTCCTTAAAAAATGGAATGACCCAGCAAACAAAGTAGGACTCACAAGGAATGCAATTAATACTGCACTAGGACATCTTGCAGAAGTAAAAGGTATGACCAATGCACTTTCTCCTTCTGATTGGCAAACTATTAACAAAACAAAGAACTGGTGGTCTACAGAATCAGGAAGTCCTGCAATTAACAATTTGAATTTTGGTCTTACTGCTCTTGCCACTGAAATTGCATCGGTATATAAAGGTGGAACTCCTACAGAAGAAGAAATAAAACAACAGCGTTCTGTTCTTGGTACTCAACTTTCTTCTGGACAGTTTGAGGGAATACTTAACAAACAGTCTCAGTTCCTTTCAAGTAAAATTGCTTCTACAAGATATCAATATTCTTCTACAATGGGCAAAGAATATGACCAGAGTATTATTGACCCAGAAAAAAAACAAGCACTTATCGATGCAGGAATTGACCCAAACATGATTGCGAAAGAAAATATAAAAGGAGAAGCAACCCATGTAAAAGCAGGAAATGTAGAATATCCTGTTGGCTCTACTATTGAAGTTGATGGTGTTCAATATACAGTAAATAGTGATGGAACTGCTACTCCAATTAACCAATAAAAAAGATGAATATATCAATTGAGGAATTGCAGAAAAAAGGACAAGTAAAACAGATTCCACTACAAGGGCAGTCTGTTCCTTTAAGTCAACTTGCTAATAAAGGTATAAAGATAGTAAATACACAACCAGTAGCAAAACCTCAACCAGAACAAGGACTTATTAGTAAGGTTGCTGGAGGAATTGGGGAAAGATTGGGGAATATATGGAATATAGGAACAGATGTCGCTACGGGAAAAACAAGTGGTCCAGAGGGTATGCTGAGAGGAGTTGGAGAAGCGGCTGCTGGTGCTGTTGGTGTAGTAACTGATGTTGCTGGTGCTGGAATTAAAACTCTTTATGAAAATAAATATACTCCTGAAGAAAGAGCTGCTATTTCTCAAAGTGCCGCACATATTCTTGATACTTCGGTAGGAAGAGCTGGTATTGAAGCACTTAAACAAGGAGCTGAAGTATATCAAAAGTGGGCTCAAGAAAATCCTAATGCTTCAAAAGACTTAGAAGCTTTTGGTAATATACTTTCAGTCATTCCTGCTGGTAAAGTTGCAGGAGAAGGATTAAAAGTTGCAGAAGATTTAACTACTGGAGTAAGAAAATCAGCATCAGAATTATTAAAAGAATCTGCAAAAAAAGATGTGGCACAAGCACTTGCACCTATAACAAAAGAAAATAAAATCCTCACTAAAAAATTAACACCAGAATTTCAAAAACAAGGCATCGTTGGTAGTCGTGAAAGTATTCTTAAGAAAGCAACTGAGGGTGTACAGAAATTTGGGAAAGCAATAGAAGATTATATTGGTTCTGGAAAGTTAACTGGAATAGTACCTAAAGAAAAAATATTTTCTGCAATTGATGAGTTTGCAAAAGGTGCAATGACAAAAGGTGGTGTTGTTATTGATGAAGAGAAAGTAAAGTTGGCAGATTCTATGAGAGGTATTATGGAAAAGTTTGGTGACTCTATTCCTGCAGAAGAAGCAAAATCTGCTTTAAGAGTTCTTGGGGAAATGACGGCAAGAAAGAAAGGATTTACTACTGGTGGAGAGAAACTTTCTGCTCAACTTGAAAAAGATATTTATGGTTCTATAGCAAGAGAATTAGCAAAAGAAAATCCTGTTCTTGATAATCTTAATAAGTCATTTACATTCTATAAAGACCTTAAAAAAGTAACACAGGAAACTATTGATAGAACAAAACCACAATCTGGAATGTTAAGAAAAGCCGCATCGGTTATATTTGCTGGAGAAGGAACTGGAGGAGTTCTTGACAATATTATTCGATATACTGGAAGCAAAATATTCCTTGATTTTGTTTCTGGTCCATTTTATAAAACACTTTCTTCTAAGATTAAAACTGGTATTTCATCTGCTCTTTATTCTGGAGACACTAAAAAAGTTGATGATATTATAAATTCAGTAAAATCAGGAGTAACACCAGAATTACCAAAAAAACCATTCGCAGAAAGTAGTTCTAAAGTTCAATCATTCTCAAAGTAATATGAAACATTTATCTTCAATTTACTACGAAACAATAAAGCACAAAGACCAGCGATATGATACTCTAGGTGACTATTTTAAAGGAGATTATTGTACAGAATTTTATGTTTCGCAATGTAAAAATGCAGACTATGAATTTATGATTCTTATACATGAATTGACAGAGTGGTACCTTTGTCAGAAACGAGGAATAAAGAACAAAGACATAGATAAATTCGATATGACTCACTTAGAACTCGAAGACCCAGGAAGAAGTAAAGAAGCCCCATATCACAAAGAGCATATGTTTGCGGAACGTATCGAAAAACTTATTTGCAAAGAACTTGGTATTAAGTGGGATAATTATTATGGAAAAGAACTAAATAAATAAACTATGAAATTTATATTCTTCACTGCAGACGGAATCGGGCTTCCAATCGCTTACAGACTTCTTAAAGAAGGGAATGATGTTATTATCGCTCAAGTTCAAAATGTTGAAGACTTAGGAAATGGAGACAAGAATGAGCATCCAGATATTAAACGTACTCGTCTTGAAAACTATAATGGCATACTTACGAAGTATGATGCCAAAGAAGTATTAAGAAATATGAAGAAAATTAGTAACAAAGATGAAGTATTTGTTTTCTTTGATTTTAATAATCTTTGGAGATTCGCCGAAGTTGCTTTAAAAATGGGTTTTACTAAAGGTTTTTTCCCGTCAAAAGAAGACTACGAACTTGAAAAAGACAGAAACAAAGCGAAAGATTTAGTAAAGAAATATTATCCAGGACTTAAAGTTGCAGATGTTCATGAATTCAAGACTACAGATGAAGCAAAACAAATGCTCGAAGAAAGTGAAGATATTTGGGTATTAAAAGGAAACAGTGAATGTGCGAAGACTTTTGTTCCTAGTTCTAAAAATGCAGAATTAGCAAAAATTCAAATTATAGAAATGCTTGATGAGAATACTCAAGACTATGAAAGCAGTGGATTTATACTTGAGAAGATGATAAATAATCCAAGAGAACTCACACCAGAATCTATTTGGTGGGACGGTAAACTTGTAGCGACAAATATAGATATTGAAAACAAGCCATTGGGAAGTGGTAATATTGCTGATCAAACAGGATGTTCTGCTAATCTTATTATAAAAACAGAAATAGATGACGAAATAAATAAAATTTCATTCCCTCCATTTGTTGAAGAGATGGCTAAGAAGCATAAAGGGATGTTTGTATGGGATGCCTCACTTCTCTGTGATGAAGATAAGTATTTCTTTGGAGAATTTTGTTCTTGTAGAGTTGGTTGGGACTCTGTATTTAGCGAGATTTTAATGTCTGGTTCTGCCACCAATTACTTTAAGAGTATTTCAGAAGGGAAAAATCCTTTTATATACAAATTTGGTGTTTCTGTAAGAGGTTTCAATATAGCAAAGAAAGACGAGGGTATCGATTATAAAGTTATAAAAAGCTCAATGAACTGGATGCAAAGTGCCGATAAGAATGTATTCCCGTATGAAATGATGATGGAAGATGGAAAGGTAACAAATATAGGAGCAAGTCCAGATATGGTAGTTTTTGCTGGTTCTGGAAATGAAATTGAAGATGCCCTTGATGAAGTATATGAAACAATAGAAAACTTTAGTTTTGAAGATATGTATACAAGACCACGATTCGATTTTACTAGTTATGACTATCCATCTTCAATAATGAATAGATTTATGTATGGACTTGATAGATCGCTCTATTCTAGTGAAAAAACTGAAGAAATAAATGAATTAGAGTCGCTTGAAGAGACAAAATAATGTTTACAAATTATGTAAAATGGTATATAATATAAGTAGTACTTTTACAAATGGAGTTCAAAATGGCAAACAATCGTTATAACAAACCAGCTCCTGCCCAATATCAACCAAAACAGAAAGTTGAGCAAAAGGAGGTAACTCTTTTTTTCTCTAACTGCCTTGTCTGCGGTAAAAAGATAACGGAAGGGTATTACGGAAGTTGGGAAAATGGCGGTACTTGTTCAAAGACATGTGAGCAAGCACAAGAATTACGACGACCTACTTTTATAAAGGAGACATAATGACTTACTGCGTTCGTTGTCAGGGCATTATCCTTCTGGATATGCCGACTGAGTTCGTTGCTGGGAAGGAGTATCACCAAGTGTGCGCTCTGAAAGAAACATATAGGAGAATACCAATGGAAACTCCAAAGGAAACGCTTCTCTGTGCTAAGTGTAACGGAATCTTCTCTAAATTCATGTACGTTGAGTATCTGGATGGAAAACCTTACCATTACGCCTGCGCTTCGCTTGTTCTACACCAACTCAAGGAGACAAAATGACCTATCTACCACCTGTGATCAAGTGCCACTTCTGTGGATTGAAAATTGACCTGAACAAGGACTACTATCGAAAGATTGTTGACCTTGGTGGTAAAGTTCGACACTGGCACAATGATGTAAGCAACTCTCTCAAAGACTGCTGGCATCAGCAAGTTCTGAAGTCCGAAGCAGTTTCAAAACACAAAAGACCATTTTGACACCATCAGAGATGCAACGTCACTCTGGTGCATCTCCCACCCATTGGGGAATGGGCGTATCT
>JAPLUX010000076.1 GCA_026397455.1 Candidatus Aenigmatarchaeota archaeon
AGAAGAAAGCAAAGAAGAAGTGATAAGATTTTTTCTTTTCTTATTTTTTTAAAACAAAAAACTATTAATTGGATGTTTTATAAATATTAAAACAAGATTATGTCAGTTAAATTAAATGTTGAATTGGCAGGGTTGAAACTAAAAAACCCGATAATATTAGCTTCAGGAATTCTTGGCATTTCTAAGAAGATGTTGTTGTCAGTAGCGAAAGCAGGAGCTGGTGCTGTCACGACAAAATCAATAACAATAAAACCGAGAGAAGGACATAAAAATCCTATCTTGATTCAAACAACAGAAGAAACTTTTCTGAACGCTGTCGGCTATTCCAACCCTGGACTGGAAGAATCAAAGAAAGAATTCAAGGATTTGAGTAATTTTCCTGTACCAGTGATAGGAAGTTTAGTCGGTAGTGATGCAGAAGAATTTGCTTATCTAGCTGAAAATGTAAAAGGAATAGATTTCAAAGCAATCGAGATTGTTCTTTCATGTCCGCATACTCCTGGTTTTGGATTGTTAGCTGAGCAAGGTACACCTGAAGCGACTGAAGAGATAACCTTAGCTGTTAGAAGAAAAACAAAATTACCGTTGTTCGTTAAAGTTTCCCCAAACATCATGTGTTTAGGAGATGTTGTCAAGGCTGCTGAAAAGGCTGGAGCAGATGGTATAACAGCGATAAACACAGTAGGTCCTGGAATGGCAATAGACGTCGAGACAGCAAAACCAATACTAGATTTTAAATTCGGTGGAATGAGTGGACCAGCGATAAGACCAATAGCAATCAGATGCGTTTATGACATTTATGAATCTGTTAAAATTCCGATTATTGGACTTGGTGGTATAATAACTGGTAAAGATGCTATTGAAATGATAATGGCTGGTGCTACTGCTGTTGGAATTGGCACAGGAATATACTATCGTGAGTTAGATATTTTCAAAAAAGTTTGTGATGAAATCAATGAATTCATGAAATCTCATGGTTATTCAAAATTGAAAGATATTGTTGGAATTGCACATCGTGATTGAATGGAAACACCAGAAGTGTTAGAGATAAAATCTGTAGTTAATGAGAGTAAAGACGTTAAAACGTTTTTCTTCGATAAAAAAATTAAAGCTGAGCCAGGACAGTTCTTGATGGTTTGGATACCAAGGTTGGATGAGAAACCGTTTGCTGTTTCTTTTGAAAAACCTTTAGGTATAACGTTTAAAAAAGTCGGTTCGTTTACAGAACAATTGTTCAAGATGAAAAGTGGGGATAAGATTGGGATAAGAGACCCATACGGTAACGGTTTCAAACTAAAGGGTAAAAAAGTTTGTTTAGTAAGCGGCGGTCGTGGTGTTATACCATTAGCATTCTTGGCTGAAAAATTCAAAAAAGTCAAGATTACAGCAATAGTTGGAGCAAAAACTAAAAATGATTTACTGTTTCTTAACAGACTAAAAAAACATTGTTCTAAAGTTATAGTTACTACTGATGATGGTTCTTTCGGAGAAAAAAAATTCCCTACTGATGCTCTGAAAGATTTATTGAAGAAAGAGAAGTTTGATTGTGTTTACACTTGTGGACCTGAGATAATGATGAAAAAGGTCTTTGAACTTTGTGAAAATCATAAGATAGAGTGTCAAGCTTCTTTGGAAAGATACATGAAATGTGGTTTCGGTTTGTGTGGACAGTGTTGCATCGACGATGTAAGAATTTGCAAAGATGGACCTGTGTTGAATTCTAATCAGTTAAGAAAGTTAACTGAGTTTGGTGTTTTTGAAAGAGAAAAAAGTGGAAAGAAAGTTTATTTTTAGTATGTATACATTAAATCATAAATAAAACAGGTCGATATGGTACCGAGTATGTATTTTTGAAGTATCAACAGTCTTCTTAGGTATGTTTTACTGACTTAAAGCTTGATTTCCTGTAGAAGTTCGTCTAATAGTAGTTGTACGCCATTTGAAGTGCTCACAAAAAGGTTTATACGTCGTTATCCACAATATTTTATTAATGAATTGGAAAGAATTTTTGAGACTAGATTTGAAGAACATTATATTTTTTATCATAGTTCTAATAACGGTATCAATTTTATCATATAATTAGATTATGTATGATTATAGTGCTTCAGATGGACCGAAAGGAATAGGATTTCCACTTGCATTTTACATTGGTGGAGGAGGATTATGCTATAGTGAGATTACTAAAACAGGAGTAGTTTGTCCATTTAATTTTGATTATAAAAATTTCGTTATAGACATCTTGGTTTGGATAATTATTTCGCTTGTCTTATCATTTTCTATTTTTTGGATTTACGATAAAATCAAAAAGAAAAAATAATCCGCTGCTCGCACTTCAAACCTCCACTTCGTTACGTCCATATTCTATTTGTTCTTAGATAGGGAGGCGCACAACACCTTTTATACGCTGGCTCTTCCAATAAACATTAGAAAGTTTTATTAAATCTATTCCCTCTAAAGAGAGTATGAAGTACGATTTTAAAACCATTTTTATCCTCATATCCCTGTTTTTTATTTCCCAAGTAGTAGGACTAGGAATATTGTACAAGGATATGAAAATAGAAGTCGTGAACGGGACTCAACAAGTAGTCCATCCCGAAACTATACTCGGACCAAGGCCAGAAGTGAGTGGGTGGGAAAGTTTTGTATGGATTATTGGTTCTATTGCAATGTCGACCATCTTACTTTTAGTGATAATAAAGATAGGGATAGTTAACATATGGAAACTTTTATTTTTCGGGTCGATGTTCTTGGCAATATCTCTAGCTTTAGGTGTTTTTATCAACCCTATTTTAGCATTCACTACAGCATTCATACTAGCTTTAGTCAAAATATTCAAACCCAACATAATAACTCACAACACAACTGAAATGCTCATATACAGTGGTATAGCTGTGATGCTCGTCCCATTGTTTGAAGTAAAATGGATCATAGCTTTATTGTTAGCAATATCCTTGTACGATTTTTATGCTGTTTTTAAGAGCAAACACATGGTAAAAATGGCAAAATTCCAGATCAAGAGCAAGTTATTCGCAGGAATAATGATACCGTACAAGGCAGTAAAGGGACAAAAAAAGAAGAAAGTCAGCGGTGCAATCATCGGTGGTGGTGATATCGCTTTTCCACTCATGTTCTCTGGGGTTGTTATGGAGAGTTTAGTTAAGTTAGGTCAGTTGACAAAAGAGATAGCATTCCTCAAAGTTTTGATAATCCCATTCTTTATCAGTTTAATCCTTTTGTTCTTGCTCATCAAAGGGAAACAAGGAAAATTTTATCCAGCGATGCCTTTCATCACAGCAGGATGTTTAATTTCTTACGGTATTATTCTACTACTTTAGAATTTATTTCTTTTTTAAAAATTCTTTAACTAATTTTACAGGAACAACTTCTGCCTCTTCTTTCGTTAATTTCTCGTTGTTGACGATGATATCATAAATCGATTCGTCATATGAATTTATCCCGTACAACTCATAATATTTTTTATGATCTTCCTTATCCCTCTTCGTTATCATTTCTTCTGCTTCTTCAATTGGGATGTTATCCCTTTCTGCTACACGCTCAGCTTTAATCTTCATCGAACACACATAATATATCTTAACATCAGCCCAATCCCCTGCAGCCCATCCTGTTAGTCTGCCATCAAGAACAACATTTCCTTCCATCGCTAATTTTAAATTTTGTTTATCCATCTCATGGTCGATTTCAGGTCCTCTGATTTCACTCATTTTAACTAGATCAATTCCCTTTTCTTTTGCAATATTTCTCAAGATTTGACCAGCACTCACGTAATTTAACTTCAATGCTTTAGCTATTGCCATCGCTCCTAAGGATTTTCCAGAGCCAGATTTTCCAGAAACTGTTATAGTTAAACCTTTTTTCTTGATTTTTTTGGATAATTCTTCTTCGTATGCTTCCAGGAATTTTATGTAAGTTTTTGCCATAGTATCAATATTGCTTTTAAATTAAAATATGCAGATGAAACTGAAAATTCCTCATGAAGACAATAAAAATGATATTTTGCCTTAAAATTCGGATAATTCATTTTTTTGACTCATTTGCATCATTTATCATTTTTCGATATATTTTTTGAATTGTCGAAATATTTTCGGTATTTTCTAAAATAATCTTAATAAAATTGGTAAATATTTCGGTATTATTGTAAAAAAGTATTTAATACTATAACGCTGTTATATTGTGGGAGGGGAATAGAATTAGAATTGATACTAGACAGTTGGTTTCCGAATGGGAAGGTACAGACTTCACGATATGTTCTAGATGCAAACAAGTAGTCAGGAGAGAAGAAATACAAAGAAAACTGCATATCTGTTGGCACCCAAGAGAAATCATATCGGAGGTCATACTGTCTTGACTAAGGGGGTGTGATGAATGAAAGAATACAAAAATGAGGAATTGCTTCAAACGATAAGGAATAATAGAATTATTTTAACCACTCATCTTAGAAACGATGAAGCTTGCTCTTTATTCAGTCGTTTGGCTATCATTAGAGAAACAGAAGAACTTATCAAGATAGCCTTAAACTTGGGAATAAAAAGTCCCGAAATAGACACAACATTGAGGGTATTGGGGTTTGACACAATCGAAACATAATTTAATATTGAATACAAAAATATCCATAGATGACAGTAGACTTAACTATAAAGAACTGTAAGCTATGGTACAAGAAGAAAACATTAGTTTTTGGAGTAGCTATTGACGATGGAAAGATAGTCTCTATTTCTAAGGATATTAGACTTCCAAAATCTGATGAAAACATAAATTGTAGAGGTAAGATTGTGCTTCCTGGACTAATAGATGCTCACGTACACTTCAGAGAACCAGGTTTTACATGGAAAGAAGACTGGTCGACAGGGTCTAAAGCTGCTGCTCATGGTGGTATAACTCATGTCATGGATATGCCGAACACAGACCCATCAACTATTACTGTAAGAAATTTACTCGATAAGAAGGAACTTGCTAAAAAATCCGTCGTTAACTTTGGACTCTATGCTGAAGTTGTTAAAGAAAATATAGATAGTATAAAGGAATTGGCTAATCATTCTGTTGCATTCAAGGTATACATGAGTGAATCGACGGGTGGGTTGAAATTGGACGATAATACTCTGCTAATGAAAGCCTTTTACAACATTTCAAAGACTAATAAAGTTGTTTGTGTTCATGCTGAAAATCAAGCGATAAACGAACGTTGTTTGAAGAGATACAGAAAAAGTTCTGACCCGTTGGAATTTTCTCTTTCTAGACCAGTTGAATCGGAAATATTGGCTATTAAAGATGCGATTGAAACAGCTAGACGGACTGAAGCCAAACTCCACGTATGTCACGTGACAACAAAAGAAGGTTTGAACCTGATAAAAAAAGCCAAGAAGGATGTTGACATCACTTGTGAAACTTGCCCACAATATCTTTTCATGACTCAAAATGATTTGAGAGATAAAGGGACGTTGGCTAAGACTAATCCACCATTAAGGACAAAAGAAGACCAAATTGCCCTATGGAAAAGGATTTCTAACGGGACTATCGACATCATTGCGTCAGACCATGCTCCGCATACAATGCAAGAAAAACTGCAAGACATGTGGATAGCACCTGCCGGGGTTCCTGGTGTTGAGACTACTTTACAATTGATGTTGAACGCTGTGAATAAGAGGATGATTAAACTTGAAAGGTTAGTCGGGTTAATGCATGATAACCCTGTTAAAAGATTTGGTTTGACTAATTACGGAATTGAAGTCGGAAAAGATGCTAACTTGACTGTAATCGATTTGAAAAAAGAATGGAAGATATCGAACGATGATTTGTTAACGAAATGTAAATGGAGTCCTTATGATGGATGGAAAGGAAAAGGTTGTCCTGAAATAACCATCGTGAATGGACAACGGTTAAATCTTTAACTGTTCTATAATTTTCCATGTCAAACACACCAAAAATGGAAGTCATGATACATTACAAGGGAACAAAACCCTATCTAATTGAAGGAAGATGTTACATAAATCCAGATTGTTATTCTAGATCAGATATAAATTGGATTGAGCAAATGCTATCAATTGCAGGCCAAAGAGCAGTATGCCCTGGTGAAGTAAGTTGCCATTTAGAATTAGAATTGGAGGGTGATATTACAGTCAAAAATTCTACTTGTGAAGGTCGAAACTTGTCTGTTAGAAAAAAAACATATAGAATGTTCGTCCTATAAGAATCATTGTAATTTTATTGCCCCATATCTATTATAATAGTCGATCCAATTTTGTTTTATTTCTTTGTTCAAATCATTTTTAACACTGTCAAAGATTGTTTTCATGTTTAACAGTGGAAATATTTTCAAACCGAAAGTTTCTTCGATTGATTCGACAGCACTCTTGTCTTCAACTTTTACTGCATCACCCATTTTTTCCTGTCTGTCAACGATTAAAATCATGCCAACGACTTTGTGATTTTTTAAGACATTGAGTTTTTCTAATGCTTCAACCTTTGTACCGCCTGTAGTGATGACGTCATCTATCAACAGAACCTTCTGTCCAGGTTTAAAGTAACCCGCGCCAACTATGACTTGATCCATCGTCTTATCTGCATAATTTTTTTCTTCTTTTCTGTCATAGAGGTATCTCTTGTTTATTCCGTATAATTCATTCAATCCTTCACATGCTAGAACAGCCAAGTTTATTCCCTTGTAAGCTGGGCCGAATATGAAATCAAAATCTTCAATTTTTTTTTCTTTCAACAAAGAACCGATGAAATGTCCTAGTGTTGTTTTAAGTTTACTCAATGATTCTCCATCAGTTAAAGCACCGATGTTGATGAAATTCGGTGATTTTCTACCACTCTTGAAAATGAATAATTCATTCAGGTTGGGAGCAACCCTCAAGGCACCTTTTTTAATCAAAACATCCAGAAATTCTTTTTCTATGTTTTTTTTCATAGAACCACTTTATCTAATATTATTCAAGTAACTATATTTAATCTTTGGTTGGCTTATCTGTCATAATGTTGGTATAACAATCGAAATACAAAAAAGATAATTTTATAATACGGTAAAAGAATAATATTTATATGAAAGTAAAGATTTTGATCATCCTTCCATTGATACTTACCGTAGGTATTCTATTAGGACATTTGATGCAAGTATTGGCTAATCCAGGAATAGTTACTAATCCTGGACACTCAGTTAATCAATTAGGTGCCGGTACTTTTGCTGAACAAGGTGATTATTTTTTTCCAGGAACGAGTAAAGTTGGTATCGGACAGGTCCCTGGATCTTATAAACTGAATGTTCTCGGTAATATATGGACAACTGGCATTGATGTTGTTGGTGATGTTAGAACTAATAATTTGATTACATATGATCAAACCTGTCCTACTGGTTGGAGTTGTCAAATAAAAACTTGGGATATAGCGGCACAGTCAGGACAATTTTATGGTAATTTAGATGTTCATAAGCAATTAATACTTGGTAAACTTGATGCCGTAAATGAAGGTGGGGAAATATACTGGGAAGGGGTAGTTGGAGGAGCAAACCAAGATTTTATAATGGATAGATATACCAATAAATTGAGGATCTATCTTAATTCTAACGGTGCAGAGTTGATGAGTATAGATTCTAGTGGTAATTTGAATATTGGTGGTATTTTGATTGGGGAACAAGGTTACTTATATGCAATTTTTACAAGAGCGGTAGGTACAGATAATGTATGGAAAGCTGTTAAGATGGATAAATATTCTTCGATAGATTGGACAAATATTAATGCTGGGGGGTATACAGATCAGTTAACTGTCAACATAATGGGTTATATCAAACCAAAATATAGCGAGACATATACATTTTATGTTACAACAGATGATGGTGCAGCTCTTTGGATTGGTGGTGCCAAAGTTGTGGAATCATGGCAATCACAAGGTGCCACAACATACACGGGAACTATATCACTTATTGGCAATAAATGGTATCCGATTTTGTTGGAGCATTATCAAGAAATTAGCACTGAGCGTCTAAAACTTGAATGGAGTTCATCTAGTCAACCAAGAGAGACTATATCAGGTAGCAGTTTTGCTATGCCACCTGTTTGGGGATACAAAATATATTAAAATCATTTATTATTGGTTTATTTTCTAGAAAAGAATAAAAAATCAATTAAATATATTCTTCATTACAAAAAATAATAGGTGATAAAAATCAGACTTATAAAATATGATAGAAGTGTAATTCCTGCTTGTGATGTCAACACTTTGCAAGAACTTAAAAAATTGATTTCTGAAACACATAATATAAAGAGAATAGGCGGTTATAAGATTGGTTTTACCTTAGCATTAAATCATGGTTTACCTTCTGTTGTCAAAACTATCCGTAAATTCACTGATTTACCGATAATTTACGATCATCAAAAAGCTGCAACAGACATACCTGACTGGAATCAAAAATTCGCAAGAGTGTGCAAAGATGCTGGAGTTGATGCTGTTACTCTTTTTCCACTATCTGGACCTGCAACTGAAGAGACATGGATTAAGGCTTGTCAAAATGTAGGATTAGGAGTTATAGTCGGTGGTGAAATGACGCATCCTAAATTCAAGAGAAGTGAAGGTGGTTTTATAGCTGATGATGCTTTGAAGTCACTATTACAAAAAGTGAAAGAGTTGACATTCTTTGCTCCAGGTTTCGTAACCCAAGACGGAGAAATAACTGAAGCTGCTAAAGCTGCTGGAAAATCCTGGCATGCTATAGTCGGAAGAGCGATTTATGAGGCAAAAGATATCAGAAAAGCTGCTGAAGAGATGACAAGTCAACTATAGAGTCAATATTTATTCTTAAACTCGAATTATTATTCTGATAGTATGTTAGTCTTAAACGGTTCTAACTCAACATCATTAGGAGAAAAAATCGCTATAGATTTAGGTATAAAATTCGAGAATGTAACTTCAAGAATATTTCCAGACGGAGAAAGTTATGTCAAGATAAACACAGATGTCAACGATAGGAATGCTATAATCGTCCAGACCATGTTCCCAAACCAGAATAATTCTTTGATAGAATTTCTTTTGATTGCAGACACAGCTAAGGATTTAGGAGCAAGGACGATAACGGGTGTAGTTCCTTATCTAGCATACTCACGTCAAGACAGAAGATTCCAACCAGGCGAGGCATTAAGCGCTATGACAGTGGCAAAATTGATGAAAGCTGTAGGTGTGGAAAAACTGATAACAGTCGATACTCATTATCATCATAAAGGGCCAGGTGAGTTTGATTTTTTTGGGATAGAATGTGTTAATGTTTCTGCAGGCCGTTTACTGTTAGACCATATCAAAGAAAAAGTAGACTTAGATTTGATGACGATAGGGCCAGATTTAGGGTCGTCTGAAATCATTAAGTATGCAACCGGAGAAGAGATGTTTTTAACAAAGGAAAAAAGATGCCCTGTGTGTGGAAAATTAGCTCAAGAATGCGAATGTA
>JAPLUX010000042.1 GCA_026397455.1 Candidatus Aenigmatarchaeota archaeon
TCTGGTCTTATTATATTATCCCCTATAATTTTAACTGGTTGTTACCTTTACTACAAAGTAAAAAAAGAACTTGCTGAAAGAAAAGGAGAATTTTGAATTGAAGCATAATATGGTTCGGATTTTATTTGAAGGTAAATATTAATCTTATCCGGAACAACCAGTCAATTCCTTTAAT
Source organism: Candidatus Aenigmatarchaeota archaeon (assembly GCA_026397455.1). Classification (GTDB taxonomy): domain Archaea; phylum Aenigmatarchaeota; class Aenigmatarchaeia; order CG10238-14; family CG10238-14; genus JASEGC01. Next base: position 176 of record JAPLUX010000042.1, read on the forward strand.
TTTTCTAATGATTGAGCACCAGGATAAGACACTCCATTTATAATCCAGGTTGGATATCCCGTTACTCCCATTTGTTCACATAGAGCTTGGTTTTCAGGGCACTCAACATAATTCACGTATTTGAACGAACCTCCGAACATTTTTTTCTGTTCTTGACAATGTGGGCACCATTCAGCCCCGTACATCGTTGCTCCTTTACTCTTAAGACACTTAGCGAAATCATCTAAATTATTCGTTTTAACAAAATATCCGCTGATAGAAGAATAAGCGACTCCTATAACTATGACTATTCCAAGTATTAACGAAACCTTTTTTATAATTTCCATTTCTCATCACTTCTTATAAAAAATAAAAAGAAAGAAAAAATAAAGCTTATGTTGCACAACCAGCAGCTGTGGCTGCTGTTGAACCAGAGGCAGTACTGTATGTTAATGAGAACGATGTAGCTGCTTGATCTGTACTCAATTTCTGTGTACAAACGGTTGGTTGTTTATTGAAACCACAACAGATTAACGTCTTCAAAGCATCAGCTGATCTACCACCAAAGTCAAACTCACTAACTTTTTGTCCGTTCAAGAATAAAGTTGGTGATCCTGAGACTTGGTATTTGTCTGCAGCATCAAAGTCTTTTTGGGCATATGCTAGTCCTTTTTTAGCATCAGTCATACAACTGTTCAATTTTGTATTATCAATTTTAGCTGTAGTTAAACAAGTGTTTGTATCTCCTTTCTGTATGTAACAGTTGACATAATCCCAGTATTTTGCATTTTGTTCCTCTCTTATACAAATCTGTCTTAAGTTTTCTTGAGCTTCGTTATCTCCGTGCATTGAAGTTATCTTTCCGTTAGCAATAGAGCCGATGTACTTGACTACTATATTACTTCCCAGTATCTTTGCAGCTGGCGCTAGAGCCCTTTGCATCTGAAGTCCGTATGGACAATTGGATACAATAAAAGCTTCTAAAGTTGGCTTATCAGCTTTCGTAATATCTGCACACGTCATCGTTTTTACTGTAGTCGCTGTAGTCGTTTCAGGTGTTTGTGATATGTCTATAACAGACGGGAACAATAGTTTACCGTCCGTTGTCATGTAAGTATCATATTGTCTGCCAGCTATGTCTAACTTGGCATAGTACAACCCATTATCTTCTTTGACACTGACTATAGTCGCGTTTCCCTGACCTTGTAATAGATACTTGTTTATGTAATCGACTGCTTTATTAGCTGCATCTTGAGCACCTACTGATGCTACGACTTTACCTGTAATTCCTTGACCCTTGACTAATACTACAACCAACACTACTGCTAAAATTATTGTCGTTATCATCCAAAAGTTTGTTTTTGGTATTTTGATAGTAACTCCCTCTTTCTTTTTATTTTCAGTTTCTTCAGTCTTTTCTTTTGGCATATTTACACCATATCAGTAAAAATGTAAATGAATAAGCTTAAATACGTTCCGATTAACTATGGTTTCCTTGTCTTTGGCCTGTATCTCTTCATTAAAAGGGAATTAGAAACCACGCTTACAGAGCTGAACGCCATCGCACCTGCCGCAAGCATTGGGTTGAGTAGAATGCCTAAGAATGGATATAAAAGACCGGCTGCGACTGGGATTAGAGTGGAATTGTAGAAGAATGCCCAGAAAAGGTTCTGTTTGATCTTGTTTATCGTCTTTTTACTCAAGTCTATGGCTATCACGACATCCCTTAAATCCTCTTTTATCAGGACTATACCGCCAGTTTCTATGGCTATATCTGTGCCTGAGCCGATAGCGATGCCTATGTCTGCCTGTGCTAGTGCTGGAGCGTCATTAATACCATCCCCGACCATACCCACGACCCTTCCACTCTCTTGTAATTTCTTGATTTCTTTTGCCTTGTCTTCTGGTAGGACTTCTGATAGCACTCTATCAATACCAACTTGACTGGCTATTGCTTCTGCAGTCCTCTTGTTATCTCCTGTAATCATGACTACTTCCTTTCCCATATCATGCAACGCCTTTACAGCATCTTTTGAGTATTCTTTCAGAGTATCAGCAACGGCTATGATACCTATGATTTTTTTGTTTAAAGCGACTATCATCGCCGTTTTACCTTCATTTTCCAGTTTGGTTATCTTCTCTTCGATACTATTGATATCGATTTTATTGTCTGTCATTAGCTTTCTATTGCCTAATAAGATAGTCTTTTTGCCATAATTGGCTCTCACACCATGACCTGGAATGGCCTTAAATGAGTCAGCATAAGGTATTTTAACGCTTTTTTCACTTGCTTTTTTGACTATAGCTTCTCCGAGTGGATGTTCTGAGCCTTTCTCCGCTATTGCTGCGTATTTCAGGACATCTTCTTTCGAGTTGATAGGAATGATATCAGTGACTGTTGGTTGCCCTTTCGTTAATGTTCCAGTCTTGTCGAACACTATCGTCTGCATCTTGTATGCCCTTTCCAAAGATTCACCGCTCTTCAACAGTATCCCATTCTCAGCACCTTTACCAGTCCCGATCATGATTGCCGTGGGTGTTGCCAGGCCTAAAGCGCATGGACATGCTATTATCAGGACTGAGATGAATATCGTAAAAGAGAACAAGAACGGAGTCATCGATGAATAATTTGCCAAGTATGTTCCTTTTAGGATCGTGCTACCTAAGAAATACCATGTCAATGAAGATGCTAATGCTATTATTATCACTGCAGGGACGAAATAAGATGCGACTGTATCCGCAATTCTCTGTATCGGAGCTTTTGACCCTTGAGCTTCCTCTACTATATTTACTATCTGTGCCAGCATCGTGTCTTTCCCGATTTTTGTTGCCTTGAATTTCAGTAAGCCAGTTCTGTTTATTGTCGAGCCTATGACTTCATCGCCCTTCTTCTTCTCGACTGGCATGCTTTCACCACTGATCATCGACTCATCGACAGAAGAATAACCGTCTGTTACTATCCCGTCAACTGGTATTTTTTCCCCTGGTTTGACTATTACTATGTCACCGACTTTGACTTCTTCAACAGGAATTTCTATTTCTTTTTTATTCCTTATCACTCTGGCAGTCTTTGCCTGTAGTTTTAATAATTTCTTTATCGCTTCTGAGGTCTTGCCTTTTGCTATGGCTTCTAGGTATCTGCCTAATAATATTAGAGTGATTATTACTGCAGCACTGTCAAAATAGAGTTGAACCTGGAAACCGTGTTGAGTGAAGTATGATGGGAATAGAGTGACAGCGGCGCTGTAGAAAAAAGCAGCAGAAGTACCAACGGCAATCAAAGTGTCCATGTCAGGTCTTCTGTTCTTTATAGAATTGAAAAGACCTTTGTAGAATTGTGACCCTATCCAGAATTGAACAGGAATTGTGAAGACTAGAAGAAAATACGGGTTACTCAAAAATTCTGGAACCCATGGGAAGATGTCAGAAAAACTTCCGAAGAAAACTGGTAGAGTGAAGATAATGCTAACGATGAGTTTTATTTTCAAGTTTCTTATTTCTTTTTCTCTTACATTCTTTTCTCTATCTTCTAACTCTTCATCAGCAGTGTAACCAGTGTTCTTGACAGCTTCCTTTATCTTGGCTACATCTATTTTATCGGTGTCATATTCCACGTACAACTTTTCAGAAGCAAAATTGACTGTTGCGTTTACGATACCATCATAATTTTTTAGAGAATTCTCTATCGTCTTTGCACAGTTTACACAGTGCATACCTGTTATAATAAATACAATCTTATTTTTCATCTTCTCAATCATTTTTTATTGTTGCTTTAAATGAATTAAAAACTTCTTGAGATAAAATTTTTTCTTTCGAGACTTTCTTCGAGTCAAAAGTTATACTGAATATGTTCGGCCAATCATACTTCACATTCAAGACCCCATCAACTTTTTTTAACTCATCTATTATTAACGGAGCATGTCCTGGGCATGGTATATCGACTTTAAGGATTATTTCTGACGATACTACTGATTCATTCACGGATAAATTATTGTTTGATAATGAGCCGACTACGATCGGGAAAATCAAGAAGAAAAACAGAATGTTCACACCAATGACACTACTATAGAGCGTCAAAAGATATTTCCATTTTCTTTTAATTCCCTCTGTCAAAAAATTAAATTCCAAACCCTTTTCAGTATTGTTAAAAATTATGATACCTTGTTTTCTAAAATAGAAAATAGCTGAAATGGAAGCAAAAACAACTGAAAGTACTATCAAAATATAGAAAAAGTAAGGATTGAGTAGAAAAGGTCTTAAAAAATATGTTGCTGTAGTAGATCCTATAACTGTGAAAATTATAAAGGCTATACAAAAAGAGTGGGAGATTAAACCTACAAGTAAGCCAATTTTTAAGCCCTGATTTTTTTCTTCTTTACAACATTTTTTCATGTAAGATTATAAAACGGAACAGCTTATATGGGTTAAGATGAAACTAGTTTCAATACAAAAATAGAGTAAGATTTAAAATTTAGTTGTCATCTCATCTTTTATAATTCCTTGTTCTTTTAGTCTTTCTAGTATTTTTATATTAATTTATCAAATAATTATTCAATATGTTCCTCCAATACGAGTATCTAGAATGTCCCTTCTGTAAGAAAGGTACCATACAATTTCTGTATAAACCAAGCGTGTATTCTGCTAAAAGAACTAGTTGTAGAGCTGGAAGGAGTACTAAAATGAGTAAAAGTAGTGAACAAGTGGTAGTAACAACAGAGAAATGTCCTGAATGTGGAAAGACTGTTGAAACTCCGCACTGCAAGCCCCGCTGCCCCCCGCTTCGATGT
>JAPLUX010000122.1 GCA_026397455.1 Candidatus Aenigmatarchaeota archaeon
GACTTCGAAGAAATTAACGGTGTCATTGCTATAAAAAAATTCTTACAAAAAGTTCCACAAGACTGGGATTTGGAATTTGATGAATTCCTTAAATCCGTAAAGACGACTATGATGTTTCAAAACTGGTTAGACGAATCAACAGAAGACCAGTTAATGACTAAATTTAGAGTCGCACCAGGAGAATTGTGGACGAGGTTGAGTAATGCTGATTGGTTGTTGTATGCTTCACAAGAACTTGCACTATTATTGGGATATAAAAAATTATTAACTGATTTAAGAAAAGTTAGAGTGAGGATGAAGTATGGAATTAAAGAAGAATTGTTACCTCTTGTTAGGTTAGAACAGATAGGTCGTGTGCGTGCAAGAAAGTTATTCAACGCTGGGTTAAAAACAATCGCAGGTTTGAAGAAAGTACCATTATCGAGTTTAGAAAAAATTGTTGGAGCTAAAGTTGCTGCAGTGATAAAAAAACAATTAGGAGAAAAAGTTGAACTGATAAAAGAACAAAAACAAAGAACATTATCAGGTTTCAAGGGGGAGTAGTATAACTTGGTTAGTATCCAGGCTTCGGGTCTTTGAGAAAAAGCCTGTGATTCGGGTTCAAATCCCGGCTTCCCCATTTGGAATAAATTTCTTGTAAAATTATAACACTCGCTATTCCTATCATTTAACTGACTAAAAATTTTCAATATTAAAACACTTACTTTTTTAAATAATTATGAATATTAATAATATGGCTTTTAATAAGAAAATACTACCTTTTTACTTAGGTTCTCTTGGAATATTTTTAATAATTTTTGAACAGTTAAGTAATTTTTTCAAAATAAAACCTTTAACTTATTTTTACACTTCCACTTTGTGGTGTGGTTATATCTTAGTGATGGATAGTGCTGTTCACATACTCAGTGGAAAATCATACATCATTAACCGACCGAAAAAATTCATCTTTATTGTTTTTTTATCTGCACTTCTTTGGTTGATTTTTGAATTTTACAACATATTTCTGGGAGGATGGTATTATATCGGTATCCCTACAGAACCATGGAAGTGTATCAACTGTTATATAGCATTCTCAACTATACTCCCGGCTGTTTTCGAGACTGCAGAGTTTATTAAAAGTCTAAGAATCTTTCAAAAAACTAGAATACAAAAAATTACAATTAATAAATCGTTATTATATTTCTCAATTTTGGTTGGTCTGATAATGATAGTTATGCCTTTCTTGTATTATTCCCCATACATGTGGGGTTTAGTTTGGATAGGTTTTATACTTCTTATTGATCCAATAAATTATTTATTTCATGAAAAATCATTGATAGAACAAATTAAATCAGGGAAGTTGAATGTAGTATTCTCCCTTTTCTTAGCAGGATATATTTGTGGATTTTTCTGGGAAGTTTGGAATTATTGGGCTTCTGCTAAATGGTATTATACAGTGCCGATTTTAGACGAGATTAAAATATTTGAGATCCCATTCTTAGGTTTCTTTGCTTATGGTTTCTTTGCATGGGAACTCTATGTAATGTACTATTTTGTAAAATTATTACTCCCAAAGAAATTAGAAAAAGAATTAGAACTAAGATAATTTACATTTTTTCTTAAAAATATAGAAAGAACTCATTAAAAAACCAATCATTACTACTATAGCTGATAAAACAGGTACATACCATTGTATCGGTATCAGGAAAACAACATCCATTTCTAATATTGATGATGGCCAACTTATTAAGAAGTATAAAGAAACGTAGTAAAATATATCCCAAATTGCAAAAACCCATAAGAATACAGCTAATTTTTCCCACCATTTCTTCCCTATTAATAATGCAAATGCAGCCAACATTACAATAGTTGAAGCCTCTCTTATTTGTTCTGTGAACAATAGTTCAGAAGGAAAATGTGGCGCCCAAGGCAAAATATAATATTCTTTCACAGCAGGAATCATTCTCAGGTAGACTACTACTATAGCTTCCAATAACCCCATCGCAATGCCAAAAATCGTTATCAATAATAATCTAATATAAAATTCTTTTTTTATCTCATTTTTCATATTTTCTTTAAATAAATTGGATTTATTAAATAAACATTTTTAAAAAACTTTTCTAGCAAACGTCAACCAACCAGTATGCATAACTCCAGAAACTTCTGGTAGAGTATGTTTACCAACACGCCATTCCCTGTAAATATTCTCAATTGTTTTAACTTGAGTGAAATTCAATTTTTCAATTTTTTTCCTCACGTTTATTACTTGTCCTATGTGTGGCGAGTAAACAACCAACCAACCACCCGGTTTCAATACATCAAAAACTTTTTCTATAACTTTTTCTGCATCTTCCATGTCCAGAGTAAACAAGTCAACATTCTTTTCATCTATACCTTTGGTAACATCTTTTTCTTTTGCGACAACATTTTTCAGACCTACTAATTCAATGTTCTTTTTCACGACTTCAAAAAATTCTGGTCTTTTCTCATAAGTTACAATTTTTCCTTCATGGCAATAATTCGCTAAGAATATTATCAGAAAACCAGAGCCAGAACCAGCATCTACGATTAAACTATCAGGACTTATTCCAGTATAAGCTAGTATCATCGAAACATCTTTTGGTGTCACTATCTGTGGTAATCTTTTTGCTTTTCTCATTAGAACGTCTATCACATTTGGTTTAATAATCATGAATTCCTTTCCAGTATGTGTCTTTATTCTATCGCCAAACTTTTTTTTCTCCAGTTCAAACAAATCGATACTGCCATGTTCAGTGTTTAATTTTCTATCACTAATTTTTACTAAATAAGTTCCAGGACCTACTAACAGGACTAACTCATTTTCTTTCATAATATCTTTAATCTACATAGAACGTAAAACTTTAATACGTTGACGAACATCGGGATGTGTGGCAAACAATGAATCTAACGCGCTTTTAGTAGGGTCAACAAAGAACAAATGTGATACAGCTTCGCTCACCTTCATTTTACCTTCATTAACCTTCATGATTTTTTCTAATGCTGAAGCCAAACCTTCAGGATATCGTGTCAACTCGGCAGATGAAGCATCAGCTAGAAATTCTCTCCTTCTCGATACGGCAAGCTGGACCAACCTGACTATAATTGGTGCGAATATGGCTAGGATAAAACCTACAATAATCAACAAACCAAAACCTTTCTCTTCATCCCTATTTCTTCTACCACCACCAAACCAGAAACTTCTCATGAGCAAATCACTCAATATAGCAACTAAACCAACAAGAACAGCAATGTAAGTAGCAAACCTTATGTCATAATTCCTTATGTGTGACATTTCATGTCCTATCACACCTTCCAGTTCATCTCTTTTTAGATTGTCCAACAAGCCAGTCGTCACAGCAATACTCGCATGTTGTGGATCTTTTCCAGTCGCGAATGCATTCATCTCTTCACTATTAACGACGTATATTTTTGGTTTCGGTATTCCAGCTGCTATTGCTAAACCTTCAACAACGTCAATCAAGTGGGTGTATCTTCTGTCATTCTCATTGATTGGTTTCGCTTTGGTAGCTGCAAGAACAACTTTGTCTCCATAGCTGTACGTCCCATAACTGTATATAATAATGAAAATTCCGGCAAAAGTAAGAAAACCAAAAGAAAAACCAGGTGTTAAAATCTCAGCGATTACATAAACTAAACCGATTAAAAAAGAAAAGACTAGAATACCGAGTAACACAGAGTCTCTTTTGTTCTTTGAAATTTGATCGTAGAAACTAATTTTTTCCATCAAAATTCCACTTTGACTGGTTTTCTTTCGGTCTCTGTTGCTTCAAAGAATTCTCTTGATTTTGCTCCACTTGCAAAAAATGACCCGGGTATCGTTGTTATTGTGTTATTGTAATTCAACACAGAGTCGTTGTAGAATTGTCTTGAATAAGCAACTTTACTCTCGATTCCATCCAATTGTTCTTGTAACAGTTTAAAATTCTCACTCGCTTTTAAGTTCGGATAATTTTCTGCTAATGCAAAAATTGTTTTCAACGCTCTTGACATTTCACTATCTGCCTTAACCCTAGTTTTCATATCCCCTGCTTTCATCATGTTTTCTCTTGCTTTTGTTACCATGCTTATTGCATCCTTCTCATGTTTCATATAACCCTTTACTGTCTCGACTAGATTTGGGACAAGGTCTGCTCTTTTCTTCAATTGAACGTCTATCTGAGACCATGCGTTGTCGATTCTGTTCGACAGTACTCTTATCTTGTTTATGTAGTATACGACTATACCGATTACAACCAATACTATTGCACCCAAAAAAATCAAAGGTTCAAAAACCAAATTATCACCCCAACTATTTTTATAGCGACTAATATTTAAGAGTTTTCTAAACTATTTATTCTGAACTTTAAATAGTTTTTTAGGAGGGGTGTAAATGGGATTCTTTAAAGAATTCATGGATTTTATGATTGAACAGAAGATAATCGCAGTAGCTTTAGCTTTCATAGTCGGTATCGCAACAGCTACATTAGTTCAAGCTCTAGTGAAAGACATAATAACTCCGATGTACAGTCCTTATCTTAGTTTTTTGGACCCTAAAGCCGAAATAACGATAGGTGCATCAAAGTTCTTGATCGGAGACTTCATAATGCAATTAATAAACTGGATAGTGATTTTGCTAGTGGTTTTCATAATAGGTAAAAAAATTGCAAAAACCTGATTTTTTTTAAATATTTTTCTGTAATTTAAAATCCATTTTTTATTTTCTTTTTTCTTCAATCAAAATTGTTTTATAAGATAATTGAGAACTAATCATTAGAGTGCGCGTGCCTTACGGCCAATTAAAAGACCTCATAGAATTGAGGTCTATGCACTCTATTCATTTCTTCTTTACCAGCTTCAGAATAACCACGATAAACATAATATAAGACAAACCAGTCAAAAACGTTAGAAGATTAAATTTCGACATAAGGTCTTCCATACCAGCAACACGAACAGAGAAAACAAACCAAACACTCAATGCTATTATGGATATACCTATTACACCAAGAATGATTAGCATTATGTCCAAAAATCTCATGAGAATGGTATAGGTTTCTTATTATTTATTATTCCCGTGTTTCCCTTACTGATTTTCCACTCTTTTTTCTAGCTGCAATGTATTTTCTGATGTACAATCTTGGCAATTTTCTTAACCAAAGGTTGAATCTATTTTTTTTATTCATAACATCCCTCCCAATGAAAATTAGTAATCATTTTCTCCAAGGAAGCAACCTACCGAACCTACTCTTTTTTCCTTTCTTTAAATCATCTCTGCAACTTTTACAGAGTGGTGCTCTAAACCCTAGCCAGGTCACTCTAATCAGCCTGCCCACCTTTTTAATAGGCTTACCACACTTAGAACATTTCTTTTGCATTGAATAATCTTTACACTTCTATTCAAAAATATTTAACATTCGATAAAAACCATTTATAAACTTATGCGTTAAATGATTTTTGATGAAAACTTACGTTGTTCAAGGTTTAATCGGAGTTTTTGCCTTTAATGAAAAAGGTGAATTGGTAGACCAAATTTTCTTCCCAAAAGATGCTAAGAAAGTGGTCCAAAATGTAATTCAAGGTCTAACTGCCGAAGAAGAACAGATAATAGATCTATTGAAGAAAAAAGGATACACAACTTTTATATCATCCAAAAGGAATGATGCATATCAGTTCGAAGAAAACAACCTTGGAGATAGAAAATACAGACAAAATTTCAGAACGATTGCTAAACAAGGTAAATTCTCTGATTTAGAGTTAAACGAATTCTTAACAACAATCGGCATAGAATTAACCAAAATCAGGATAAAAGTTGTAGTCAAGAAAGATAAGGTTATAATGCAGGCCGTGGATGCAATAGACGAAATAGATAAGTCACTCAATATCTTTGCCGAAAGGTTAAGGGAATGGTATGGTTTACATTTTCCAGAGATGGGAAGACTAGTAGAAAAACATGAGAAATATTCTAAACTAGTTGCAGAACATGGATTAAGGGATAAAATAGAAGAAAAAGATTTAGCTGAACTGACAAAAACAAGCATGGGTATAGAACTTTCTGAAAAAGACGAAGAAATCCTCAAGGAGTATGCAACAAGAATAAACGAACTCTACAAGTTGAGAGAACATGTAGAAAAATATATAGATCATGTTCTGAAAGAAGTGGCTCCGAACCTCAGAGAACTTGCGACTCCACTTATAGCAGCAAGATTGATAGCAAGGTCTGGTGGTTTAGATAGATTGGCAAAAAAACCTTCATCCACAATTCAATTACTTGGGGCAGAGAAAGCATTATTCAGATTCTTACATGGTAGAGGGCGTTCTCCAAAGTATGGCATGCTTTTTACACATGTCTATATTCAAAACGCGCCTGCAAACAAAAGAGGTAAAATTGCGAGAGTCTTATCATCAAAGTTGAGTATAGCATCAAAAATGGATTATTTCGGAAAAGTTGACAAGTCACAAGAAATGAAAAAAGACTTAGAAGAGAGAATAAAAAGAATAATGGTTGAATAGAATGACAAAAATGAAATCACAACAAAAATTCGAAGGAACATTTTGGTTCAACAATAATCTATTTACTAAAAATTTAGTTCCAGGAGAGCAAGTTTACGGAGAAAGAACAATAAATGTAAAACAAGAAGAATTCAGAGAGTGGGATTGCCGTAGGAGCAAACCAGCCGCAGCAATGTACAAAAATTTGCATCAATTCCCGATTTGGAAAGGAATGAAGATTCTTTATCTTGGTGTCGCTTCAGGAACCACATCTTCTCATTTCTCAGACATTATCGGCAAAGAAGGAATCATATACGGGATAGAGATTTCTGAACGGTCATTGAGAGATTTGTTGCCAGTAGCAGAAAATAGAAAAAACATCGTCCCAATTTTAGCAGATGCTAGAAAACCAGAGGAATACTCATGGATAGAGGAAGTAGACCTTGTTTATGCTGATGTGGCCATCAAGGACCAATCGGAGATACTAGTCAGGAATTCAAAGATGTTCTTGAAACCAAACGGTGCCGCGATGATCGCAATAAAAGCAAGGAGTATTGATGTTACACAAAGACCACAAGAAGTTTACAAACAACAAAGGAAAATATTGGAAATTTTTTTCAATGTGATTGATTTTGTAACTCTAGATCCATATGAAAAGGATCATGGATATTTTGTGTTGAAAAGAAAATAATCAAGACTTAAGACAACTTCGGTTCAAAACGTTTAATTATCCTATACAAATAGATTTTTGTTCTGGGGAAAGAAAATTAGATTATGAATGAAAATTTTTTGTTATTAGCAATCATAATTGTTGTGATATTAATCATAGTGATTTTTTATACATCATTTACAACCAATAAAAGTTTCACAATATCAACATCTACTACAACCTCTACGAGTGTTATCTCAACATCTAATTCAATCGCTAACACTACGACAAGAACCACCACCACAACTGCGATATCCCCTTGTTCTGACGGTACTGAATTTGGTCGATGTTCAATAAATAAACCAAAATTTTGTGATAATGGTAATTTGATCGATAAATGTATGGAATGTGGATGTTCAAATGGATATGATTGTCAAACAAACGGGATATGCTCAATAACTCCTGAAATCAATCAAAAGGACATGTCAAAGTACACGGAAAAAACAACCTTTATTATATCTGATGAGAATTGGAGGGATGTATTATCTCTGGTTCCTGTTTCTATTTGGACTAATGGGGACAATAGCATTTCAAAATACCCTTTGTTAATATACCATGAAGAAGATGCTCCATTTCTATCAATAGGTGGTCAAATTTCTTCTGAAATTTATGAAGGTATTACCCCATCAATAGCTATTCAGAATGACGATTGGCAGAGTTTTAATTATGATGGAAATTTCATATCAAAGATTTTAGTTTACAGCGGTTATCCTAATGTTACCTATCATTTACAATTGCAAGATTCCAATGGAAATATCATTGCTAATAGCCAAGAAATAACTACTAATTATAATCTTCAGTTATGTTCTTTCAACTTCAATATACCTGTTACAAGTGGAGAAGAGTATAAACTTATATGGAAGATTAACAACGATAAAACAATTTGGGCAGTATACTCATCTAATCAATATTCGTATGGTGAATACAGCAGAAATCCAAACACTGATATCATAACAGAAGTATATGATAAGTCTGGACTAAACAAAACTTTTGATGCTGACTCTATAATCAACCTAATGCAACAATATCATCCAAATAGGGTAATTGTCATAGGAGATTCTCCAAAAGAATTGGACAATTTATTAACAATGCAACCAGCATTTGGTGCTGGTATAGACACAAATGAAATACAGAAAATTAGTGTAAACGATTACCTATCCTTTTGGGAGTCGATCAAAAATATTGTTTACGTTGAGGATAACTATGAATTATCATTACTAGCTTCAACATATGCTTCTTTGATAGATGCTCCATTAATCGTTCAGGGAAGTAGTTTGAATAATCCAAGCATCTTCTTCGGAAAGAATATAATATGTGTTGGTTCCGTCAATCCAACAGGAAACTCGTGTACTGAACAATACAATCTAGAGCAGTTACAGAGAAAATATTTGGAGCTAACAAATACAGAGAAAATAATTTTAATAAATCCGAATGATTTGTATATAAATGTTACAGAACCTTTTCTACCTGGAAAAGCATCTTATAACATTTTTGAATTGTATAGCAAAATTTCTTTAGCTGCACCAATTTTAGCAAGTGCAAAGCATGAGGTGATATTTTCAATTCAAAACATAGACTATCAAGATGTCGATACTAGCTTTAAATCAAAATTAAACAATTATTATAATCTAAGTTCGATAAATGATTTGACTGATATTTATCTTACGATTATGGCTTCTTCAAACGCAGTACCGAATAGAAAATACGAACCTGCAGCACCCGATGTTGGTGCATGGAATAGCTACCGAGCTCTTGACCAAACGCAGTATGGAGATACTGATGGAGATTTTCTTCCAGATTTGTCGGTTGGTAGAATTATGGGTATTACGCTGGCAGATGTTTCTAGCTACTTAGCAAGAGATATTTTTTATGACAATCTGAGAAAAACAAATAATATGAAGTTTTTGGCCACCACTACTTTATGTAATCAAACTGAGTTGTGGTCTAATAATTTTACATATGCAGGTTATAACTCAATATCCAAGATTGGAGAAGAAAAAGACTTTATTTCATCTGATTGGGTGAACCAAGACTTAATATATTGGCAGGATCATGGAGGTTATGATTGGGCTGGAATCTCTTCTAAGGATATTCCTTTATTGAATAATTCGATCATAATTAATGATGCATGTTTAACATGCTCACCAATAAATGTCAACGACTACTATAATGGTTTTTCATTTTGTAATAGAGCCTTAAGAAATGGAGCTTTAGCTCATCTAGGTGCTCTTGATTTCGGATCTACTAGCAACGCAATTTATATGGACACTATGAATGGAATCTATTATAACAATATGACTCTTGGAAAATCATTTACAAATGGTTATAATAATTTTTTAAAAAAATATCAAAGTAAAATTGGGTGGTGGATGACTACTTTATTAGGTGATCCTACAATAGAAATTAATCCTCCATATCTTTTGAAAAACCCGTTAGAATTTGGTTTTTGTTAAATAATCTTATTTTCTGCTTTCTATTCTTCTAGTTCTGACCAATTAAGCACCTTTTTCAAGTATCTTTTCTTTATCTCACTATCTCTGTCCAAGCTCCACTTGCTCTATCTTCCATAATTAATATGCCCCCTAGGTTCGATTGAATCTAGTTGTTTCCTATAGAAAATTTCATTCTATTACTTAAACCCAAATGATTATTTTGCATCGGGTCTTTTACGTCCTATAAACAACGATAGTGAATTTATTAGTGGTTATGCAAAAACACACGCTGCTGAGGATTTCGCAGAGTCTTTCTCGGCATATGTACTAACAGGTCGAATTTTTAGAGAAAGAGCAAAATCAAACCAATATTTGCAACAGAAATATGACTTCCTAAAAAATCATATATTTCATGGAAAAGAGTATGATACTGGAAGTATCAAAAGTTTCAATTTATGGCATTCAAGTCATGTTGGAATTCCTTTTTCTCCCATAATATATCATTTAGAAGATCCAGATTTTATCTGGGATTATAAATATCCGTCAGTAGCAACCAACTGACTTTTTATTATAAAGGAAGCCTCAAACGGGTTTAATCCAACCCAAAACATGATTTCTTTTTATAAGGTTTACCCTCCACTTTAGAAGATCCCTATCCTCTATTAGTGTTATCTCTGCCCTTTCCAATTCCCTCATTCTATCACCTCAAATTCAATGGTTGATTGCGTAGTAATTCGTAAATTCCCACAATTTTTTTACATCTTTATTCGGTTCTATGATGGGAATACTCTCTTGACAAGTCTTACAAAACATTCTCCATTCACCAAACCCGTCTAAGAATCTTATTATTTTTGGTGAATGACATTTCGTACAAGGCATATTTTTCACTAAATTAAAGATAGTCATTGAATAACTAGTCAGTTTTGGAAGTAGAGTTGTGATGAAAATAAAAAATAAGCCGTTAAATACTTACATTTTTCTAATTGAGGAAAGAAATTCTCTTTCAAACTCAATAATATCATCTGCATCCAGAATAACACCGATAGCAGATTTATGACCACCACCTTTAATATTCGGGTGTTTTTCTTTGATTTTTTCTATTATTTCAACTAAATCTTCTTTTCGTTCTTCTTGTTCTAACCTGATGCTTATCTTTGCTTTGTCCCTTCCATATCCCTTGTTTATCACGTATGCTATCCAGTCCGGGTATCTTTGTCTTATTTTGTCTGCTATGAATGAAGTCATTCCTCTTATCTTCATCCTTTCTTGTTCATAGATGATGACTTTTTCTCTCTTCAAAAACAAACCTCTTTTTTCCACGTTCCTCAAACAATTCTGAGTTTCATACGTCAACTTTTCATAGAACCTTCTCAACGCAGATGAATGCTGAGTTAAACCATTAACCAATTTGTCAGGCCTATCTTTACATTCGACCAGAGCGAGTACAGCTGTTTTAGCCCCTTCACTTCCTCTTACCATCCTTCCAGACCTGACCATGTCCCACAGTTCACCGAAGAAAGATTTCTCTACATTTTCTTGAGTAATTTTTTCAACCTTTAACAACTCCGGTGTCTCTTCATTTATTTTTTCGAAAACATCTGCACACAAATCCACACGATGATCCTCAGTTATTCCTGTTCCGGCAATCCAAGCAACTTTTTCTGATGGGAAGAATCTTTCCAAAATTTTATAAGTCATGTAAGAAACAGGAGGAACTTTTTTATCGTCCTTCTCAAAGGACCGAGGGTTGAAAAAAGGCATGTCTGCACTCTCTTCGATGTTCGTGAAAATATGATGGTCTAAGATGAAACCTTTGAAAATGTTCAGATCTTTTGGGTTTATCGTGACATCAAAAACAAAAACAAAATCAGGGTTTGACATCTTCAACCTGTTTATCAATATTCTGTTAACGTTCTCCAACCCCACTATAGGAAAAAGCATGGGATAATCCCCTATCATGTCATGGATTAAGATTGAGAACAAAGCAGCAGAACAACAACCATCAGTGTCATCATGATGGACTAAACATATTTTATCATTTGGTTTAATTTTTTTTATTATCTCTTCTATTTGTAAAAATA
>JAPLUX010000190.1 GCA_026397455.1 Candidatus Aenigmatarchaeota archaeon
GGGCAATTGGCAGTAGCCATAGAGGTTTTCTGCCCGCAAAACCTATAAAGGATTTGAGCTTTTAAACCACGAATAATCGAAGTGAATCCCCTTGGTCACAATCAACTCATTACGCAGATCAAATCTGGACAGCGTATTGCTGATCCCGTAAGTCCTGACATTGAAAACATTCTTGAAGAAATTGATGCTACCAATAAAGTAATTGTCAATCTTATTGGCATGATTGACAAGTAATATTCTCCGTTATTTACCGTATATATTGAAAACGGTAAACAGGAGAATCATCATGGCAAATTGTTCTGTATGTCAAGTTTTAGAAGAAACTTTGTGTCAAATCTTAGAAAAAGCAAAACATTCTATAGATTATCCAAATGATTTACTAAATGCTATGAAATCTATTCATAAGATTGCTGCTGCCGCAGTTCTTCACAACCTTGTAAATCATTGTCCTTCTTGATCTTGAATATTACGGTTTATTTCTTCTATTTCTCGATGAATAGACGCACTGAAATCCTCTAAAGGCGTTTGTGACCAACTAATATTAGCTCCAGTTGGATAATTGTAAATTGACTCTTCCATTGCGTCTTGAGGGTCATAGGCTGCACCCATTTCATGTGCAAGCGTTTCAAGTCGTTGTTGAAGACGTTCTGTTGCAAGTAATTTTGCACCAAGTTCTATTAATGACCGCCCTCTCTGCGTAGCTTCTACTTCAGAATTTGAATTAGAAGGGGGCTGTCCAAATAAGAAATTATTTACACTAGCCGCTCTGTCCTGAGCTTCGTTTTCTCGCATAGCTTCCATTATAGAATTAGCTCGTAAAGCTTCAATTATAGAATTAGTAGTAGGACCATTTCTACTTACGGCAATTCGTCGCTGCAATCCTTCTAATGCAGCTTGTGTATCATGCACTTCAGAATCAACAGGAACATCTTCTTGCAAAGTAGTGCGTCCTCTTTGTAGAGGAGGTGACTGTGCTACATCAATTCCCACACGAGCATAATCTTGTATGGCTTCATCAGAATAAGCCCAAGTTCCATTAGTAGTTGAAGTCGAAGTAAGAGGATACACCACGCCATATTGCTGTGGTGATGAATTATTATCAACAACAATGACACTCCCAGATGAGCTTGCTGTGCTTGCATAAGATGAGTTTGCATAAGATGAACTGGGAATAATTGGTTCCCCCCAAGGACCAACTCCCCCCACCGTGT
The DNA here is from genome assembly GCA_026397455.1 of Candidatus Aenigmatarchaeota archaeon. Taxonomy (GTDB): domain Archaea; phylum Aenigmatarchaeota; class Aenigmatarchaeia; order CG10238-14; family CG10238-14; genus JASEGC01. The sequence goes on from JAPLUX010000190.1 coordinate 1,212, forward strand.
TGCGTTGCAAGGTTCGAGGCTTATCATCAACCGTCCATTTTGCAATTACTTGTTTCTTTTCTTTGACCAACAAAGCATCATACTTTTTTTTCCATTTTTCAAAAATTGTATCAATAGTAGAATCACGAGTTTCTGTAAAACCTGTGATTCCTTCGTCAAATGCTTGCGTCATTAACCTTAAAAGCTCTTTCTCGCTAATCATCATCTTATCATCATTCATTTTTTCTAACCTTTTTTGAATCGTGTTTGGCTAATTCATCGCCATGCCATACCCATTGTCCATTGTCGAATTGAACTGTACATCGAACAATTCCCCGTTTCCATTGAATCATGGAAAAATCTTTATAAATAACTTTTTTATCATCCGAATCGCATTTGCCTAAAAAATTTACATATTCGATCACAAAACGAATAGGCTGACGCTTATCTTTCGACAACATTCGTTCTAAATCTTTGCGATCAAGTAAATTTTTTTTATTCTTTTGCATATAATCGTACCGCATCAGACGCTTCGTATAACATATCAGGAATACGTAAAGCATCATCAGATCGATGTGTCCACCTAGCAGCTTCAAAAGCAGCCATGTGTAAAATGTCAGCAATCAAATTAGCAGCGGGAACTGATTCCCCAGTCATGTTTGCACGTTGAATGCATTCCTTAATTAACGACATCTTTCTTTTCCTTTTCATTAATTTTTGTTTTTAAATCGTCAATATCGCCTTCTAATTCCTCAATCTGCAATTCTAAAAATTCAATTTTTTCATAGGCATCACAAAGAGGACAATTAGAATTCGCATAATCATAAACCACAATGCAACCATCATGATCTTCGCAAGTTACCATTTTATGCTCTCCTTTATAATAATTTAGTATTGTAACATCAATTTATATATAAAGGAATGCTATTCTATTGGTTCTGTAATTTTTATGATGTGCAAGCACTTGGTGTGCCACGGTCTGGGAAATGGCGTCCAACACGCAAAAATCATTTAATTAAAGAACCATGCTGCCAAATATGTGCATCTAAGAAAAAATTAGAAGTTCATCATATAATCCCATTTAGTATTGACCCTTCTAAAGAACTACTTGATGAAAATTTAGTGACATTATGTATATATTGTCATTTTATCTTCGGGCACCTTGGAAAATGGGCATCGTACAACGAAAATTTAAGAGAAGATATTGAAATCTGGTCAAAAAAAATAAAAGAACGACCTTAAAAGAAAACTTTTTGTAGATATTTAAGCAAACAAACGATTCCAAGACATAAAATAATAAAAGAATAATCTGCACGAACATCATAAG
>JAPLUX010000168.1 GCA_026397455.1 Candidatus Aenigmatarchaeota archaeon
AAAATATTTTTTTCATCATCCACCCCCACTTGAACCAATACTTGAACTAGCTCCTGGTGTCGGAGAAGAGGCTATTGAGAATAGATTAGATAAAAATCCTGATGAATTAGTTCGGATAAAACGAGTTGCATTAGAAAAAGAATTAGAATATTTTTTTGACACCATCCCTTGCAAAAGAACGAGAATTCATAAGTTGTTTGCATTAAAAAAGTTTTTTTATATTAACGGGAAAAAAAATTTAAATTTTCCAAGAATAAGAATTCTTCCTCGGCGTGAACAAAGGGTAAGACCCGAATACGTTCCAACTTTAGAAGAGGCTTGGAAAATGGCGGATCATGCAGGGTCATTGAGGAATCGTCTAATTATAATGTTTTTTTTTATTACTGGTCTCAGAAATTCTACACTTAGAGTATTGAAGTATAATGATGTGCCAACACAAGAACTCTGGCAAAAAGATTATACGATTGAGAATGAACTCAATCAAGGGAAAAAAAATATTGTAATCATAGTAGACCCAGGTATGAAGAAATATCACCCCAATGCATGCAAGAATGGGATTCCATATTATGTTTTCACCTCAGAGGAACTAACTGAAACTCTGAAAAGTTATTTGAATTCAATAAAAGAAAAAAATAAGTGAGATGAGGATGAGAATGTGTGAAAATGAAGAAATAAACGATGAAGGATTTCTTTTTCCCTCTGCATATCGTAGATATTCTAAAAAGAAAAGAGGACGAACACCAATTTCTATGCGAGAGATACAACAAGTCATTCATGACGCTGCAAAAAATGCTGGACTGAAACATTGGAAATATATTACACCACAGAGCCTGAGAAAAACATTCAACAATAATTTAAGAGATCAGAAAGAAAATTCCAGATTGGACAAAGCAGATCAAGAATTTTTTATGGGGCACCTTTTACCAGGTGCACAGGAACACTATTTCGTTAGAGAGATGGTAGAAGATTTGAGAGAGAAATTTGCTAAAATGAAATTCAAGCCAAGAATGCCATCGGACGAGTGTAAACAGAAGATTATAAATCTATGCGAACTCGATGATTATATCAAGAAAGGGTGGCGTTATATCAATCATTTACCAGATGGAACAGTTATAATCGAAAAACTGGAATAATTGCTTCCTATGTTTTTTCTGTAAGAGCTTTTTTCAATAAATTTTTTTTCAATATATAATCTTCTATGAGCTTATCTGGGTCTTCTCCTGTCCCTTCAAAAGCCTGTGCAATTACCTTTCTTAGCGTTTTAAACTTATTTTCTATCGTAATGCGGTTGAATTTAAGTTTTGAGTATTCCATTCTGATTTGTTCTATTTTTGAACGATCAAAGTAGTTATCCTGACTTCCATGGAGAACATGACCCATCAGAAACTCCTGAATCTTTGAATCAAGAGTGTATCCATCAAATGTTTCGCTGTGTGTCACTGTTTCATAGGATTTTCTAAGACACTTTGGTGTAATATTTTCCCATTTATTTATTCCAGCAAGTTTTGCTGATTCTTTAATAAGTATTTGAATTTGGCGTTGTGTTAAAAATTTGCTTTTTCTGTTTTCTTTAACTATCTGATTGTAGTCAGATGCAAAAAGTGGATCATTATCCATGATTAGCCCGTATTTTTTCGTTCTTCCCTGCAAATAGAGACGTATAGCTTCTGTTGCCTCGTCACAGATAAACGTATAATATGGAAGAGAGTTTTTACAAGCATCAGAATTAATGTTTTTCATTTCCGGATATATTGATATTTTTAAATTAGCAATTCCTTTGAGTAAATCTTCTTTGATATCTTTGTAGGTTAGTGCTGCAAGCGTGGATGTTCTTATTCCTGAGCTATATAATGTAAGAACTATCGCTTTGTTTCTAAGTGAGCAAGCACAATCTGCCATTTGATATATTTCGTGTTTTTGCGGTATTGTTTCATTATTTTTTCTGTATCTTGTAGGAACATGGTAACCTTCTATCTGAAGAGCATTCAGACCTTTGAACCCATTTGCCTCGTAGAAAGTTTTCAATGCTGCAAGAGCATTATTTGCAGTTCTTTTACTGAAATTAGATGTGTTATATCTATCCGTGTATTTCTGGATGAGAGATTCTGTGTTTTCTTTGGGTAATTTAATTATTTCTTCTGGTTTCATTTTCGCATAAATGCAGAAAGACATAATGCGTTGTAGATAGTTTCTTCTTGTAGCTAAACTACCGCTTTTTCTTTTCAGATGCAATAATAAATTGTTCACGCTATTGTATTCACTTGTCCAGCCATCATCTGATACTCTTAAAAATTCGCTAATTTTTACCGATATATTAATAGTGGTGAATGGTTTTTTAATTGGTTCATTTTGCATTGGTAAATTCTGGAAATTATTTGGTATGATTGTAAATTCAGGCTTCATGATTTTTTCCTCATTCTTGTGTCTTCATCTTTTATTTCTTCGTATTTTTTTCTTAGTCTGGTTGTAGGGATTATAGTAAAGAATTTTTCAACATCATCTCTACTGTTGATGTCAATTCTATGTTGCAATTTTTTTCCCAATCCATTGCTATTGTTCATTTGAGTGGAATAAGATGTTTTAATTCCTTCCCCCGTTAATTTTTCGTTAGCAAAGTCAATGAACACTTTTTCGGTCATAGCTAAAGTAACTCTTACCCGTCGTGTAGGTCCATCTTTGCATAGCCAAACGCAACCTTCGCCTTCGTATAACCCCGCTAAGTAAGCTCTCTGCATATCGTTCACCGGTCATCACCGTTTTCCAAGGAGTTAATTGCCTTTTTAATTCCGTGTATATGTTCTTCTATTTCATTCTTCAATTCGTCTGAATATTTTCTTATCTCCATATTTGCCTTCTCAATGTTGGTGCATTGTCTCTGAATCTGGGAAAAAACCTCCAATTTTTCTGATATTTGTTTGATGCCTTCATCCAGTATCTTGAGAGATTTCTGTTCCATGTTTATCTCAGTGTTCAATCTGAATTTCGCCCACTGATAAGCAACATATAATAACTGAGGTAAAAACTGATTTTTATCTCCCAGTGCTACAACAAGTATGTTACCACGGAATTCATTGAAGATTCCGATTTTTCTCGGTAACCCCTCCACATATCTTACAACAAAAATTCCATATGATGCTCCACGATTTTTCATGGCTTTTTCCATGGTTTCGATAATCATTGGTTGAGAAATATTTTCTACATCTTTTATTTCAAATACAATTTTTTTATTTGGTTTATCTTTTAATGTTATTAGGAAGTCTCCGGTCATACAGCCGGTTATCATACCTGTTACGTTTGTCTTTCGTTCTAATTCATCACCCATATTGATGCAGACACAATCACTGAGAATTTCTTCGCATGTATCCTCAAATTTGAATCCCTTTAGGGTTGTTGAATTAACGACTTCCTCTTTTGCGTTTTTTATAATAATCTCATCCTTAAGTTCTCTGATTTCAGTTATTATTTCTTTTCGTAAAATAGCAAGAGGAGTATTGCCATTCATCGGGTTGAAGATACTTTCAACTGTTCCCCCCTTGCCAAAATAAGTTCGTAAAAGGAGAGATAATTTATCAAGGTGATTTATCTCGATTGAAGCGAATATTCTTTCAAACTTCGATAACAGTGTGTTGAACTCTTTTTCAACATAATCAACATTTTCGCCCGTCCCCATTCGTTTGAGACCAAGGATACCTATTCTTAATGCGGTTATTAACCGCTCAATCCTTTTTTCTTTATCGACTTCTTGCAGGAAACGGTATACTTCTTCGTCTTTCATTGTTATGTTAATCGTTAAGGTTTTACCGTCCTCTTCTAAATTTACATAATCCATATTTTTTCACTCCATTATTAGAGGTCATCCTATAACTTCTACCTCTTTTTCTACCTAATATATATAGTGTTCATTATATATAAATTTTTAGGTAGAATAAATGATAGAAAAAAGTGTAGAAAATATTTAACTACTAATCTCTTATACATATCTGATTATTATGGGATTCAAAACAACACTTACAAAAGCTTCTACTATCACCAATTCTCTTCGCACAACTGTTCCAGCAGGAATTATACAACAATTCAATCTGAAAGATGGCGATATCCTCGACTGGACCTTGAAAGCAGAAAAAAAAGAAATAATGATTATTGTTAAACCTATTAAATAAGGATATACTTCTTCAGAATAAGTTAACAATTGAAGAAAGGTTTAAGTAAGATCGAACTCCTTTCATATTTTATGACCAACGACAAAGCATCTTGGGATTGTATTATCGACGGAGAAGAATACAAAATTATTAAAAAAGATAACGTATGGATAAAAGCAAAACCCTTAGTTAACGGAGTCGCTTATGAACATCACATCTGTAATCCATCAAACACATCAGGTAGTGTGACATTGCATTTGGATGTTGTCATCAACCAAAAACCCACCGGAGAAAAGATTTATATTCCTAATTGTAAGATAGGAACCGCCAATGTTGGCGATTATATAAATACAAGTGGAGCAGTTGATGTAAAAATCTTTCCACAGGATGCATGCATAACGACAATAACCCCTATAGTTTGTTCTGGATCTGTATGCATAAGTGGTAATACATCTGGTCCCGTGGTCTATGTTGTTAAATATTAAGGTGTAGTTTTTATCAATACTTTCAATGATCTTTTGAAAACGTTCTTATGGGCAAAATATATTCTACTATCTGCAATGATGTCAACAAAAATGCAAATGCTAAAAATCAATAATGAATTTTCGGAACAAAATAATATAATACTTCATCACGGGGATTCTTATGAATTTTTAAAAACTATTCCTATAAAGACTGTTAAACTGATTATAAGTTCTCCCCCGTATAATGTTGGTAAAATCTATGAAAAAAGAGTTAAAATCGAGGATTACTTGAAAGAACAAGAGAGAGTTATTGGGGAGCTTGTTCGTATTTTAAAAGACGATGGAAGTATTTGTTGGGAAGTAGGTAATTTTGTAGATAAATCAGAGGTTTATCCTCTTGATATTTTTTACTATGATATTTTTAAAAAACATCATCTGAAACTACGAAATAGAATAATATGGCATTTTGGACATGGGTTACACGCATCTAAACGTTTTTCTGGCAGATATGAAACTATTTTGTGGTTCACCAAAACAGATAATTATACCTTCAATTTAGATAGTGTGAGAGTCCCTTCAAAATATCCTGGGAAAACATATTATAAGGGTCCGAAAAGAGGACAGCCTTCAGGAAATCCTAATGGTAAAAATCCCTCGGATATTTGGGAAATTGTCTGTAATGATTGGGAAAATGAAATATGGGATATTCCAAACGTTAAATCTAACCATCCTGAAAAAACGATTCATCCCTGTCAATTCCCTATAGAACTTGTTGAACGATGCGTTCTTGCATTAACAAATGAAAATGATTGGGTTCTTGATCCTTATTCCGGTGTTGGTAGTGCCTTAATTGCAGGATTGAAACATAACAGAAGAGTAATTGGCGTCGATAAAGAGTCTAAATATATAGACATTACAGAAGAAAGAATAAGAAAGTTGTATAGTGGTAAATTAAAAATCAGACCGCTTGGTCAACCTGTTTATCAACCTACAGGAAAAGAAAAAGTATCTCAGATACCATCAGAATGGAAAGATGAAAATAAACAAAGGAGATTATTATGATAGTAGCTGGTAAATATTCTTTTAATCATGGAGAAGAAATAATTGAACAAGCCTATCCGGAGCTTCTCAAAGAGATACAAGAAGTAATTAAAAACATTGATGCTTCAAAACATATCAATAAAGAAAGCAAAGAAAAAACGATGCCAGGTCAGATGCTTTATAGTCCTGTATCGTTAAACAATGCGTTTAAAAACGAGTTTAAAAAATATGGGTGGGGGTGCAAACGTATTAAATGCGATTACCCCACCCAATATTATACAGGGGGATATGCTCCAAAAGGGACAACAAGAGGTGCTTTTAGAGAGATGGATTTCATAAAAGAAAAACTTGGAGTCGAGGTTCAATTCGGAAAGTATGCTTTTATGGTTTACAACGTAGCAGCAAAAATGACAATCTTTCATAACTTAGGATTCATTGACATGGGTGTTGAGATAGTCCCGATGAAACAGTTCGCAAATAATATGTCCACAGGTGTTTCTTATTTCGAGCAATTTGTATGGGATCTCGAACATAGGGGAGTATCAAATATCGATATACCCGTTCTTATATATGGTATTGATAAATCGTATTGAAATAGTGAGACATATCCAGACATTACCATCGTTGGTTCGATAGTAAATTTTTTGATATAACTATTGAGAGAAATCTGTCTGAATACAACTTACATTCTCAAAAGATAAAGATATTTCATCTTGATTCTCAGGAGCATAAAAAGTAACTTGTCCTGATACTGACCATTGAATGGCTGTTTCCTCCAACATGGCATTTTGTAATTCTTGGTCTATAGAGAACGCTGGAATAAGTTTGAATCCATATTCATTACCATCCTCGTAGCAACAAGACCAGTTGAAAACTTTAATGTTTCTATGGAATTCATTCAAATTAATAATGTCATTTCTATATGTCATTAAACTATCACCACCACAATAATGACCATTTCCATGTAAAATGAAGGTTAACTCTTTACTTACTGTCAGGTTCCAATGATTATTGAATATAGGAAAATATTCCTCGGGGAGTTTTAAATAAAGATTAACATGAACCTTCCCTGATTCTGGATCACCATGAACATACGGTTCATAATGGGAATAGAGAGCCCATTCTGCTTTACTCCAATCAAGATTTTTATAATCAATTTTTTCATTCTGTTTTTCATTTGTGCATCCACTTAAACATCCAATACTAATGATGATAATAACAATTAGTAGTATCCCAATTTTTTGCATCCTTTCTCCTTAATAATATAACGACAATGTTCGTTATATACTTTTTGTTCGCTATATCTATTCACCATCCCCATAGATGGAACTGATTGGCTCAACCAAAAAGAAGATTCTTCTGGAAATTGCAAAAAGACCCACGCATGGATATCAGCTGGCTTTATCTCTTACATTGCCTTTATCAACAGTATACGGGCATCTTAGCGATATGCAAAAATTAGGTCTGATAGAAAAGAAGATTTGCGACAGACAGATAGTATACAATTTAACAGATAAAGGAAAAACCTTCGTCAAAGTAATTCAATAACAAATATTTTTTTTTCACAGCTTTGCACTTGAAACATATAAAATCGGTGACTAAAATTTAGTAAGCTCTTTATTCCATTTACAAAACTCACAATTTTCTCCAGACGCCGGAATCGATTGATTCAAAACGTTAATTGCTTTTGATAACAAATCCTTTACGATTGTTTGGTTGGTTTCTACCTCGATAACTGTGCAACAGAATGGCATCCCTTTATGCAGATCGCAGTTGTCTGGATAATAGTAAGCCAAATATGCTTTATTGGTTGTTTTATAACCCATCATTTTCAATAGATATGAATAGACATTCAATTGCACCTTATACGATGAATGGACATTCACAGGTGGTTTAGATGCTGTTTTATGGTCAAACGCCACAATGCTTTTATCGCTCATCTCGAAATAATCATCTGGTCTACCCCATAAAGTAATTCCATTCTCTTCTGTGAATGTCAATGTTTTTGGCATATCAATAGCCAATCGACCAGTAATTTGCCCATGAATCATCGGTGGTAATTCTCCAAGTTCTCTATATTTATTGAAATAATTTTTAATTATACTGTCCATTTTGATAGGGATGGATGACATCGGACCTGATGGACGTTTAATCTTCATCACCATTGAGAGCCAAAAACAGCGAGGACAATCTTCGAGCAAATTAAGATTTGAGGGCGATAGTTTGTATTCCATAATCTTCCGCTCCATTATACTCCAAAACAATTAAATGATTTTAATGATGTTCCTTTTTTTAGCCTATTATTATTTTTTTGAGTTTTTTCTTTCATATGTTTGTTCACAAATAATAATTATCATTTTAGGTATATAAATATGTCGGTATATCCTTATATACCGTTAGCGGTATAACGGTAAAAAGGTAATTAAATGCCAGATGAATTACATATACTGCCAGAACAGGGAGAGATAGAAGTGGGGAAAATCAAAACATCTATCAACATAGATGAAGACACATGGAATGATTTTAGAATTTTAGTTTTACAAAAAGAAGGTGGTCGTAAGCTTACTGATGTTATTGAAACATTGATTAAACAGTATATCAAGAAAAATGGGGGGATGCACAAATGAGTGAGGAGTTAATTCAAAAGGGATTAACAAAAAAAGGCTTAACAATTGGTAATTATGAATTTTATAATATCGGCAATACTACTATTAATCAATTAAAAAAATACAAGGTCATACCGAATAAACAGTATAAAGGATATGAAAAAAACAAACCAGATGCTTTGTTAATAGATCGCAGAAATAAAAATAATATTAAAATTCTTTTAGTGGTTGAATACAAAGATACTGGAAAATTCAAGTCACGTAAGGATAAAAAGGGGACTATTGAACAATGTAATACTCTTTGTCAGATTTTACAAGCAGATATCGGAATAGCAACCGATAATTCATCTTTTATATGGTTCAATCCAAAACAACCAAATAAAAAAAATGAATATGTTGATTCTGCGGATAAAAAAAGAAGCTACACAATCATTCAAGATAAAGACACCAATGATTTTATCGAGAAATTTATAATAGACCAGACTAAAGACGAAATAGAAACCAATAAGTTAAACTCACAGACACGAATTAGTTTAGAGCATCTCGAATTAGTAAGGAAAAACATATCAGTAAATAATTCTAAAATCACTAAAGAAAAAACCATCGACCCCACTCGTTTAGCTAAACAAATATGGCAAGATGTATGGTCTGTAAGCGGAGCAACACCAGAAAAATGTTTATACACTTTTGTAGAATTATTTATATTCAAATATCTCAGTGATTTGGATATACTGGATGAAGATGATAAAGGCAACAAAATAAATTTCAGAGACATCTATAAATTAACACCTGAAAAAGCATTTAAGAATTATTCCAGCAATGCAAGAGAACATCTAAAAATAATGTTCCCAGTAAATCCCTTAGACAATACGACAATTATTAATGGAACGGTATTGAATCCTGATGTCCCCGAGCATAGTAATGTTTTCTATAAAATACTGAAAAAATTTAATGATTTCGGGAAATTAGAGAACATCGACCCAAAATTCAAATCAAAGGTTTTTGAAGAGTTCATGAAAGAAAGTATCAGTAAGAAAAACTGGGGTCGATATTTCACACCGAGAAATATTGTCGATGCTATGATTGAGATATCTGATATAGACAAACTTGCTAAAGAATCCATTATCTGTGACCCCGCTTGCGGAGTTGGGGGCTTTATTTTAGAGCCGATGAAAGTAAAAGACGATGGAGTAAAATTTTATTATAGAATTGAAGGAGATAAAATAAAATCAAGATATGATTTCTATGGTTTTGATAAGGGATTCGAAAAAGAAGAACAACTGACAATAATTTTAGCAAAAGCAAATATGCTTATTTTCTTATCTGACCTTCTTAAGAAGAACCCAACAATGGCTTTGAGTTTTTCAGAGCTATTTAATAAAACATTCACATTATTGAGCAAAACAATTCTGGGAACTCTAAATATCACTGAATCAGATAAATATGACCTTATATTAACAAATCCACCTTACGTTACAAGTGGTAGTAGCAACTATAAGGAAGCAATAAAAAGAGATTCAAGACTCAGTGATTTTTATAAGAAAAATGCGATGGGCGTAGAAGGATTATTTTTAGAATGGATAATTCGTAGTTTAAAACCATCACGAAAAGCATTTGTTATTATTCCCGACGGTTTACTTAATAGAACGCACGAAAAAGAAATTAGACAATTTATTTTGGATGAATGTATTTTAGATGGAATTATTTCATTACCGATTAATGCTTTCTATACCACTCCTAAAAAAACATATATCCTTTGCATCACAAAAAAATCTGGAGAAAATGAAATTGAACGGAAAAAAATCAAACAAACGGAACCTGTTTTTACTTACTTGGTTAGCAATATTGGAGAAACATTGGATGTTAAACGATTCTCAATTCCTGATGAAAATGATTTAATCGAAGCTGTTAGTTTATTCAACCAGTTCAAAGGGGCAAAAACATCTTTTAAAACAAAGTCATTGAGATGCAAAATACAACCCATTGAAAAGTTTACTAAAGATATTAATAAACATTGGTCGGTTGATCGATGGTGGAAAAGAAAAGAAAAAATAAAACTCGGCATCGAAAGCGAAGATGTCGTTATGGAATTGCATGAGTTCCAGGATAAAATGAGAGATGCAACAAAAAAGATAAAAGAAGCGACAAAAAATTTAGACCAACTAAAAGGGAAACTTGTAAAACCAGGGCTTGAAAAGAGAATAGTCTTGAGTAATACAGATTATTTTGAGACATTCATTGGTAAACGAGTTTTAAAGGAAGATGTATTTCGTTCAAGCGGAAAAATCCCTGTATATAGTGCAAATGTTTTTGAGGAATTTGGTTATTTAGATAAATCAAATATCTCAAATTTTGACCATGATTATGTTCTATGGGGTATTGATGGGGAATTTGAGTTTAACGTAATGAAAAAAGGAACAAAATTTGCTACCACAGACCATTGCGGTGTAATTAAAATCCTCGATGAAAATATTGTTCCAGAATATCTTTTATATCAGTTAGAATTAGAAAGACATATATTAGGCTATGATAGAACATTAAGACCCTCCTTAAAAAACATGAATAATGTTGAAGTAAAATTTCCGATTAATCGCAATGGCAAAATAAATAAGAAAATCCAAGAAAAAATTATAAAAAAATATATCCTCCTAAAAGAAATTAAAAATAATCTACAAAATGAAATTGACGATTTGCTTGATATAACAGTTGAATTTTAATTATCGGTGGAAGTAAATCAACAAATATTTCAAATAAGCAAAGATGATTGTCTTATTAGAGGATATATGGATACAATTTCGATAGCTACCTTAATTACAGCACTCGCAACCGTGTTTTTAGCTGGTGCGACATTCTACTATGCGTATACGAATCACAAATTAATGGTTACTCAAGAAAAAATACTCAAAAAAACAAGAAAACAAGATGAAGTAAAATTGATAATAAATCCGATCATCAATCAATGCATTTCTGAAATAAAAAATATCGATGAAAAAAGATTTTTTATTATCGAAAGATTTGAAACTTTTAATGATGATATCTCAAAAAACTACTATAAGAAAATGATATATGAGGATTTCATTTTGAACCATGCATCCCTCAGTGAAATGATGGGGATTCATGACGAAGTTATTCATAAAATAAAAGAGTATTGCAGTTCGATATCGAAAATATTTAACGAAGAAAAAATATCAGTTAAAAATTAGGGATATGCTCAGGGAATTCAACAAGGAGGTAAAAACAAGAATTTCTGAAAATAGCCTCCCTTCACTTTCAAAGAGTTTATTGATCTACATTATAGAAGGAACAAACCATACCATTTTGTTGGGAGGACCAGAAAAAACCTTTTGGGAAAAATACGAAAAAGAACTATTAACATTAAGAGATAACGACCTTAACATCCCGCTAAAAAAATTACATACAACTGGAAAACAGCTAATAAAAATCGATAATGACATTATCAACTATTTGAAGAAGATATGTAATGAATATACGAAAGAGTATGGCATTTCATTAGATGCAGAAATAAAATCTCCTTTTTTAATTCTATACTGTTGATTATTACTCGATTTTCCTTTACATCTTAAAAAAGGACAAAATAGCAACACAAATTAAAACTACTGTAAGGCAGACGATAATAATTGTCAAGTTTTTTATTTTCTCAGCCAGCGACTCGTTCTTCCAAGAGCTAATCAATGGCAACATATTCGGTCCTAACATATACCCTATACGTCGTTCCCCATTTTCGATAGAAGAATCTTCCATCAAAAAATCTTTTTCAACTAATTTTCTCCTTACGCTTTCCGATATTATAATGTTCTCTACACCAGAATAGATATAGTTCGGGAAACCCCTATACATATCCAGCACTAAATCATTAAATTTCTCGACTTCAATTTCTTCTGCCATGAGGAACTTCAGGATTTAGTGGTTAATTAAATTAACGAAAAAACAAGTTTTTTCTTCCTTTTATTACATATTTAACCAATTTTTCATTGTGGAAATTAATATGTAGTGCTAAAAGATAACTGAAATTGAGATTGGATGAAGGATATTAAAATTTTCTTTGGGGAACCAAAGGAACTGGTTCAACATAATATCGAATCTTTAAATGGAATTACTGGACTATATTTCATTTTTCTTAAGACAATGAAAGTTCAATATCCATTCAATAATTCCAGATTAATTTATATCGGTATGAGCGAAAAAAGGACGAATAGCATTGGGAATAGATTAACCAGTCATTATAATGGAAAATCTGGAAATGTTGGATTAGTAAACTATAGGAAAGTCGATAAATTATTTTTTACTCACATCAATTTTGAAATGATGAAAGAAATTTGGCAACCGAGCATTGAAGATTTAGAGAGCTATTTTATTCTTGACTTTGTAGAAAAATATGGGGTATACCCTATATGCAACAATAAAACAGGTTTCGAAGTTTTAAATAGAGACATAGGGATTAAACTTGTTATCGATTGGCAATATTTTGAATGAGGAGGAAAAAGAGATGGCTATAGAAATTAAAAGCGGAGAAGAACTTTTGAATGAATTTTTCGAGGAACTGAAAGTTATCCCTGATGTCGATAAAGATGTCATAGATATCTTATATGGACTTTATCATCAAGACAAACTCTCACGTAAAAATATAACGAATGCCTTATCAAAAAGTAGGGGGGAAACTGCTAAATGACAAGAATTAAAAAATTATCTATGAAAGGAGTTCGAGGAGTTAAAACAGATTTATCATTGATGTTAGATGGCAATTCTGTCCTGCTCTATGGTGATAACGGATCAGGAAAAAGTAGTATAACTGATGCTATCGAATGGTTTTATTACGATAAAATTGAACATTTATCATCTGAGGAAATAGGACGAAGTTGCTTGGACGCCATCAGAAATACATTTCTCGGAAATGAAGAGAATAGCAATGTTTCGTTTGAATTTACCGATAGCGTTCTTAATGCAAACAAAGATATTTATTTAAAACGAGGAAAACTAATCTGTAGTTGTTCTAATGAATGCAACGAATTTAATGACTTCTTGGAGTCATCTAAAAAGGAGCGTTTGATTTTACGCTATAAAGATTTACTAAACTTTGTTATCGCTACTAAGAAAGAGCGGTTAGACGAATTTTCGAACATCATTGGATTTTCGAAAGTTACGGAAATAAGAGGCTTGTTTAAGACGATTGTCAATGATTTAAATACAGAGATGGATATAAAAAATTTTGATAACCAAAGAAATATCCAGCAGAAAGACATTATAGCAAAACTCGGGCGTAATGTCACGTCAGATGGACAATTTATTGAATCTATAAATGAATTAATAAAACCGTTGAATCTCGGCAAGACAATTGGAAAATTGGATGAAATCGACACTTTATTAGAATCGATAACAAAACCAGAAGACGAAAAGATAATCGAGATACAAGCCTTCTACAAGAGCGTAAGCGATGAGATTTCTAATTTCCCAAATCTCCTCAACAAGATAGATGGAACATATAAGATTTATTATGAAAAATTTCAAAAAATTGTTACTGACGCCGAAAAAATCAACAAAATCATGCTGGAAACACTATTATCAGAAGGCATTACAGTTTTGAGGGGAAAAATAATTATTGAGGACAATTGTCCTCTTTGTTTACAACCAAAAAATAGAGTAGAGTTACTCAGAGAATTAGAATCCAGAATTACTGAACTGAGTAAAGTAAAAAAAGAAAAAATGGAACTCAATACATTCAAAGAAACATTAGAGAAAATCATAGATAAACCCAACAACATAATCAATGGTTTTTTATCACATAAGAATATGAAAGGAGAGGAAAATAGAGAATTAAAGTTGAAACTTCAAC
>JAPLUX010000015.1 GCA_026397455.1 Candidatus Aenigmatarchaeota archaeon
TTTCCTTCTAACATCATGATACCGACTGCATAATTCTTTAATTCAGTTGGTACTATCGTTCCTTTTGTATTATCATAAGTGTAGTTAACTTGACCTATTTTGAATGTTGTTGATGTAGAACCAACTTTGAATGTTGGTGATGTTGAACTATCCGCAGTAGGAAGAATTACTACATCAGCGTAATTGAACTTTGTGTAACTATTAACAAAATGAATATATTCACCGTTCTTTGCTTTAATTCCAGGTAAGAAAGATATGTATCCAGGTACACTATAAGTTGCTCCTGTATCTCCTGGATAAACAGTTACATCATTCCATGTTACTTTTACATAACTATCTGTCTTTACAGTCTTGTTGTAGACTGCAACATAATACATTTGACTTCCTATTTGCATGGATACATTACAGAAGCCTTTACCACAATTAGTATACGGAGAAATTGTCTTTTCATATATTGCCCCAGTAAATACATCCTTGAAACTTACTGTATCTGTTGGCATTACCTGACCGGTGGGTACGTTAGTCAACTGTAATAGGTGTGTATCGTCACCTTGATTAACGACTAGATAATGTCTGTATAATACTGGATCACCTTCTTTTATGATGATTTTGTATTGGTTGCTATTCATCAACCATATAGTTGGTGTTGATGTTAAAGCTGATACGTTGTTGTATGCAAACTCTAGTGTCTTTTCGTTCTTGTAATAATCTTGGAATTTAATTGTCATCGTTCTGTCTCCACTGTAAGTTATAAGCATTGTGTCGCTATTCAGATCATCTAAAGCTGGAGTCGTACTCGTGAATTCCAATTTGAACGTCTTCCAGACAGGATCAGTGTATGATTTTCCTATTTGTATGTCATCTTTTTCTGAGTCCTGTGCTGATGTTAAAATCTTGAATGAAGATATTTCATTAGTACTTGAGATCCCAATAATCTTAACCAAAGTATTATCTACATAATTAGTTGTATCAAATAACACTTCTTGTCCATCTTCTAATGTTAACTTCTGCGAACCTAAATCCAATTTCATTGAGCTTACCTGAGCTTCCTTAGAATAATAATAGATATTAGACACATAGACATCTATACCAGCTATATTGTATGTGTTTCCTTTTGTTACTGACTTTGTTACACCATTAACACTTATAACACCTATTGTTGTACCACTTACACCTTCTACTTTTATTGTGTATTCGGTTCCATTGATTGTTACTTTCTGTTCTTCACCTTCTTTCAAGGTGACTGTGTTAGATTCACCATATAATACCAACTTATTATAGAAAGAACCACTTCCAATCGCATAATCTCTTCCAAATAATTTTATTGTATTAAATGTTACATTATTAGAGTTAACCGGTATGTTCTTACTGAAAAAAACTCTTGTCGTGTAAGTTGGATAAACTGGGTTTGTTGACATGCTTATGAGGAGTTTTGGGTCTATTAAGTCTCCACCACTAGTAGAATAATAGACATGAGCATTACCATTCAGTTCTATATATTGTTTATAGGGATATGAAACACCATTATCATCTATTACTTCACCACTCTTCAACAGGGTTGGTAAGTCAGTGGATGTTATACTATCTCTTGCGTTGTTTAATGCCTCACCGATAATGATTCTATTGTATACTGTATCTAAACTTGCACCTTCTCCAGTTACCTGTGATAAAACAGGGAAGAATAAGAACGGGATAATAAACAGACAAATAGAAATATAGATAAGTTTTAAATTCATTTCATTCATAACAAAACCCACCTAATAATATTTGTTTTTTTGTCTTATAAATCAACATGTTAATGATGCAGAATCTTTCTGTCTGTTATCAACGCATAAAACATAATTCTTATTGCCAGAATCTTTCCATGCACAACTGGCTTGGAAGGAATCATAGTTGATCGTACCATAACATTTTGAATCCCCAGAACACGAGTCTCTGCTTATTTGGTAAGCCTTACCGAGACAGTTGGAAACTAGAATTTTAGCCTTTACAATACATTCGCCAGTGGTTGATACTGAAAGTGAAGCTTGACACTTCTCCCTGAAAACGACCCCTAAAGTCTCGAAGAAATTCGTTCCTGTCGTCTCATATTGAACGAAGAATGCTATGAAAAAAATACCCAGTACTATCAAGATAAAAGTTAAACCAATCTTCGATGCCTTAACTATAGCAGGTTCCATCATATTTAATTAAACCTTTAACTTTTTTATTCTTTCCCTTTTTCGGAATAGAGTGCTTTGAAAAAAAACTTTATGCATATGATTATCATGATAGAACCAGACAAGACCATTATGCCTATCAACGTGTTCTTCGTTACTTCAAGTGCAGGTTTGGATTCTTCTGTTTTCTTTAATGTCTCTCCTGTTTGCTTGCTGTAACCTTTGACATTCAAAGTCATTTTGACAGTTTCAGAAGTTTCATCGCTTTTCATCGTTACGGTTAAATCATGAAAACCAGTAGTAATGTTCTGGTTGTATATTGATACGGAAAAAGTTGAAGATTGATTTATATTCAGGTTATCTAACAGATGAGGAGAAATAGAGTAAGAATTTTCTGTTATACCCGATAGAATAACGACGATATTGTGCAGAATTGTTGACCCATCATTCTTTACTGTTATCGTGAACTCGTTTCCCACGTCCTGGTAAACATCGAAAGACCGTGGCATCGAAAACGTAATTATGGCTTCTGATGTAGTATTCTGTGAGTATACAATTTCTAAAAGCAAAATCAATAAGAATATGCTAAGATACTTTAATTTCATGTTTTCACTTTATTTATAATTTATCTTTTAACAATTAAATATTGAGAGTGGATTAATGCAGACGATTCTTAAGCCAGATGATAAACTCGTGGTCATGATTGATTTTAGGGAGAACGGTTGTTCTGTGAAGGGTTATCTAGAGGATTTAGGCGCGATAGTTAAATCGGTTTCCCTCAGTGTCGGGGATTTCATCTGTTCTGACCGTGTATGCGTGGAAAGAAAGACGGGTGATGATTTCGTATCGTCCATCATCGACGGAAGGGTGTTCAGACAAGCAGAAGAACTCAAGAATAATTTCTCAAAACCAGTCATGATAATAGAAGGTAATAGTTTCAGGGAAAATATGAACGATAATGCGGTAAAAGCGGCATTGGCGTCTATCGTGTTGGATTATGAGATTCCAGTGATAATGACAAGACATGAACAAGAAACGGCAAAGATGATATTCTGGCTTGCAAAGAAAGAACAGGTGGTTTCAAACAGGATGGTCGGGATAAAGGGGAAGAAAAAGCCAAAAGAAATAAAGGATTTACAGGAACGTGTTGTCTCTGGCTTACCAGGAGTTTCAGCCGTATTGTCTAAAAGGATATTGGAAAAGTTCAAGACGATTAAAGAGTTTGCTAACGCAGATGAGAATAAAATATCAGAAATAAAAGGCGTTGGTAAAAACCTAGCAAAGAAATTACACAAAATAATTAACGAAGAATACGGAGGGAATGCGTGAAACCAATAATAGTGGGTTATGATCCTGGCACTACTGCTGCTATCGCTATACTCGACACTAAAGGCCGTATACTTCTTCTAAAAAGTAAAAGAGGGTTTAAAAAAAGTGAAATCATCAATCTTATCACAGAGATTGGCAAGCCGTTGATGATAGCGGGTGATAAGCATCCACTCCCGAAGAGTGTGGAAAAATTAGCAAGTTCTCTTGGTTGTAAGGCATACCATCCTATAAAGACATTGTCTGTATCTGAAAAGGAGAAAGTAGTCAATGAGTTTGCAGGGAAGATTAAAGATGAACATGAGAAGGATGCTCTAGCTTCTGCGATTAAAGCGTTCAATGCTTATTCGAAAGTTTTTGAAAAGACAGAGAATTTACTATCTTCTATAGGGATGAATGAGTTGTATGAAAAAGTAATATATTTGGTTATAAGTGGTGAAGTCGAGAACATCAATGGGGCTGTCAACAGGTTATTGACTGATTTCAGAAAAAACCAAGAAATCCCAAGAGTCAGTAAGGTTGTTGAAAAGGAATATTCTAACAAAGTTATCAAAGAATTAAAAGAAAGGATCAAAATTTTGGAGAATGATGTAATCATCCTGAAAAAATACAACCAGAGTTTGAAGGGCAAGCTGAAAGAAGATGGGGATAAGTTCTAAGACTACAGGAATAAACTTGCTGAAAAAAAAGATGTTGGTCATTTGAGAGTCATTGAAAAGTTGAAGAACGAGTTGAAAGAAAAAGAATCCTTGATTGAATTCTTGAAATCATATAGAAATTTAGAATCGAGTGGATACGTTCCAGTTTTAGAAGTCGATGAAATAAACGATGATAAAATTAAAGAGTTGGACCAGAAGTTTGATTTAGTAGATAAGGTTGTCCTCGCCAACAGACTCGACAATGTTCAGGTACTGAACGATTATAATATCAAAGCCTTGATAACCATGACAGAACCCGGTAAAAATATTCTAGAAAAAGTTGACTTTCCAGTCATCGCAAAAAAAGATATTTCCATAGAGAAAGTGAAAGATATATCAGTCGTCAAGAAAGATGAGTTCGAAGAAGTGTTAAAAAAAGTAAGAAAAGCGGGTTTTGTTCAATGGATAGAAGGACACAAAAAAAGAAAGTTTTAATTGATGTCATTATTTTCCTCATAAAATTCAACTTGTTACTGGTACCGTTCTATGCGATAATCTATTTTGACGTATCTTCCTATCCCCTTCAGACTGCTTTTACGAATTTTATCGCTTTTATATTAAAATCGTTGAATTATCAGGTCAAGGCATCTGGGTTTTATCTGTTTATAGGCAAGGATGAGTATCCGATAGATATATCGATGGATTGTATAGGCTGGAAGAGTGTTTATTCATTGTTTGCCCTAGTGTTTGCAACAGGTGGGAAAACGAGAGAAAAGTTGAAGTTTCTAGCTATCTGGATGCCTGTTTTGTTTATCATAAACATCCTAAGAGTTCTGATAACATTATTAATCGGCTTAAACTTCGGCATGCAACACATAGAATTTGTCCATACATTCCTATGGCAAGAAGTGATGATAGCATCAATCATAATCATATGGTATTTCTGGTTGAAAAAGAGAAAATTAAATAGAGAGAAAAGAGAAAATTGATATATAGGCTTGAGGTGAAGACTTGCCCAAAGTAGAAGAGTTAGAAGAATTAGTCAATAAGTTTGAAGACAGGGTTAAACTAGGCGGTCTTATAAATGAAAAAAGGTTTGCAGAGTTAGAACTGAAGATAGGGGAACTCAACCAGAAACTTAATGAAGTAACGACTGACTTTCCAAAAATGAAAGAAAGGGCTGTTGAAATAGAAGACCTGTTGAATATCGTAAACCTCGGTCTTGTAGAATATAAGGATAATTTTGATAAAATCAATTCCAGCTTTTCTGAATTTAAAAAAATACCTGAAACTCTTGAAAGCGTGAGAACAAACCTTGAGAGTAAGACGAGGGAACTGAACGACAGTGTGACTGGATTAACTGCCAACGTAGACGTTCTAAAGAATATCAAGGAAGATGTCATAAAGAGCAGTGAAGAAACAATTTCATCTAAAATCAAGACAGTAGAAGATGGCATACAACAAAATAAAGTAGAGTTAGAACATGTTAAAAGAGATTTAGATGGTTTTTCTGTAGCTCTAAGGTCATTCGAGAGAACGATTGAACTGACAAATTTAGATGACATAATAAGACGCTTTGATTCGCTCGATAGGAGGATTATTAACAATGGGGAGGAACTGGATAAGATTAGAAAAGTTGTTCCTGAAATGTCGATGACCATCATTGATGTGGAAATCCTGAAGAAGAAGCTAAAAGAGATGAGTTCAACTGTAATGGATGTTTTGAATAAAATCAATGAATCTGAAATAAACACGAATAAAAAAATGTCCTTGTTTGAGGATTTGACTAAAAAAGTCGAATCTGCGAATGAAGAAGTGAAAACTCAAGTTTCTAAGTTGGAAGGAACCAGGACTGCTGTTGAGAAGATTTACAGCGATATGAATGAAAAGGCTTCCAGCTTAACGAACGTTAATGAAGAGATTGGCAGAGTTAAAGCTGATGTTGAGAAAATTTACAGCGATGTTAATGAGAAAGTCTCCAATCTAACATCAGTGAATGATGAGGTTAACAGACTCAAGACTGGTATAGAAGAATTGAAGGGAATGAAATCAAGTTCGGATCAGATGATCACAGAAGTCAAGAATAATGTTAATGAAGAGATTAGCAAACTCAAAATGAATGTTGAGGATACCAAAGCTGATGTAGGGAAAGTTTACAACTATGTGAACGAGAAAGTCTCTGGCTTAACGAATGTCAATGAAGAGATTAGCAAGATTAAGGCTAGCATAGAAGATTTGAAGATGATGAGGTCTAGAATGGATGAAATGGCTTCAAACATAAAAAATGAGATAATCACAGAAGTAAAGAGTCAATTAACCCCAGATTACGGAGTGAGAATAAGCAAGTTAGAAGAACAGATTAATAATGTTTCCTCGGACCTTGATAAAACGCTAGCAAACATCAGAGAACAAATGGATAAAAAGGGTTCTGACAATGTTAATAAGTTAGAGTATGACTCGTTGAGAGAAAAGATTGAAGATATAGAAAAATCTATCGTGGACATCAATAAGTCTCTGTTTAATCATCCAAAAATGTATGTAGAACCAAGAGTGTTAAAAGTTGATAATGTGATTAAAGAAGTTCCTAAGAATATAGCTGATGAGATCGTCTCTTTGAGAAACATCCTTTCTCGTATTTCCTCGGAGAATAATGACTTGAGGAGAGTAATCAGGAATATAAGGTTCGATCAAATGGAGACTATAACTACTGATGTTTTTGTGGGTGTTACTGCAAGGATAAGCACGATTGAGAAAAAACTCAGCGAAGTCGAGGAAGAAATGAGCAAAATGAGGTCAAACCAATAAGTATGTTTGAGTAAAGCTTATAAGTATTATTCTATTAGTTCTGTTTTATGTCTTACACTTTGGTCATAGCTGAGAAGCCACAAGCCGCTTTAAGGATAGCTTCAGCACTAGCAGAAAGCCCTGTAAAGAAAGTAGGAAAGAGCGGGGCTTACTGGCTAGAATTCAACAGAAAGAACAAAAAACATGTAGTAGTCCCTGCTGTCGGACATTTATTCGTCTTAGATACTGTAAAGGGAAATGGCTGGAGTTATCCGACTTTTGACGTGGAATGGGTCCCTACCTTTACAAGAAAAGGATCTGAGTTCACGAAAAAGTATTATAACAACATAAAATCACTCGTAAAGGATGCTGACACTTTCATCGTTGCAACAGATTTTGATACTGAAGGGGAAGTGATAGGCTTCAACATACTGCGTTTCCTCTGTAATCAGACAGACGCAAAAAGGATGAAATTCTCCA
>JAPLUX010000123.1 GCA_026397455.1 Candidatus Aenigmatarchaeota archaeon
CATTTCCCTGCGATCAACTGGCTCATAAGTTATTCACTCTACACAAAAATTCTGGATGAATGGTATGAGAAAAAAATATCGAAAGATTGGGTTTCATTAAGGAACAAAACTTTAGAATTGTTAAAAAGAGAAAATGAATTAGAAAGGATTGTTAGAATAGTAGGAATTTCAAACCTTCCAGTGATAGATAGACTCATACTAGAAGTATCAAGACTGGTTAGAGAAGAATTTTTGCAACAGAATGCATTTCATCCAATCGATTCTTACTGTTCATTGAAAAAACAGTTTGAAATGTTAAGATCAATCATGACATTCTATGATTTAGGTATAAAGGCGTTTGAGAAAAATATACCGATAGAAAAAATATTGGACATTCCTGCTAAACAAAAATTAATCCAGATGAAATTCTCGGATAAAGAAGATTTTTCTGACATAAGAAAAGAAATTGAAAAGGAGTTGAAAGCTTGAAAGAATACAAGAGTATAAAAGAAATAACTGGACCGTTGATTATAGTAGAAGGAGTTACAAACGTTGGTTACAATGAAATCGTGGAGATTGAATTGGAAAGTGGTGAAAGGAGAAGAGGACAAGTTCTAGAAATATTCAGAGATAAAGCAGTAATTCAAGTGTTCGAAGATACTCAAGGTTTGGATGTAGAAAAAACAGTCGTCAGGTTCAAGGGTCGAGCTTTCAAATTGCTTGTGAGCGAGGACATGATAGGAAAATTCTTCAACGGTTTCGGAGAAAGTCTCAAAGAAAAAATCGTCCCTGAAGAAGAATTAGATATAAACGGATCACCGATCAATCCTTGTGCAAGAGAATATCCAAGAGATTTCATCGAGACTGGTATTTCAGCGATAGATGCGATGAATACTTTGGTCAGGGGACAAAAATTACCGATATTTTCATGTTCAGGGCTACCTCATAATCAACTGGCTACACAAGTCGCTATACAATCAAGGGCGAAGAAAGAAGATTTCGTCGTCGTATTAGCTACGATGGGTCTCACTCACGATGAAGTTAGATTTTTCATAAACAGAATAGAAAAAGCTGGTTCTATTGACAGGATGATTTGTTTCTTCAACTTAGCATCCGATCCAGTAATCCAGAGAATAGTCGTTCCTAGAGTTGCATTGACTGCAGCAGAATTCTTAGCATTTAAAAAAGGTTATCATGTTCTAGTCTTACTCACAGATATGACAAATTATGCAAATGCTTTACGTGAAGTTTCTGCTGCTAGAGAAGAAGTGACCGGTAGGAGGGGTTATCCTCCATATCTCTACACAGATTTGGCGAGTATTTATGAAAGATCTGGAAGAATAAAAGGTAAGAAAGGATCTTTAACACAATTCCCAATACTGACAATGCCTGAAGATGACATCACTCATCCTATACCAGACTTGTCTGGATACATAACCGAAGGACAATTGATAATGGACAGAAGTTTTCAGATGAAAGGAATATATCCTCCTATCAACCTACTACCATCGTTGTCAAGACTGATGAACAAAGGTATCGGAAAAGAATTCACCCGAGAAGATCATAAACAAGTTTCGGATCAGACATATGCTTGTTATGGTAATACAGTTAAGCTTAGGGATTTGGCATCTATAATAGGTGAGGGAGCATTGACAGAAACGGATAGATTGTACTTGAAATTTGGAGATGAACTCGAAAGAAAATTTATCAACCAAGGTATGGATGAAAGAAGGACTATCGAAGAAACTTTAGAGATTGCATGGGATATTCTTAGTATATTACCTGATAGTGAATTAAGAAGACTGGAAAAATTTTTTGTTGATAAGTATGGTAAGGGTAGAAACAGTTAATCCTACAAGAAGACAATTGTTCATTCTTAAGGAAAGGTTAGAACTTGCCAACATGGGATACAGAATATTGAACGAGAAACTGGATTTTTTGATGAATGAATTCCACAGGTTGTCTAAAGAAACTTTAGTTTCGAGAAAAGAATTGAATGAAACTTTAGTTAAGGCATTCAATTCGTTAATAAAATCAGAATTTATTGTAGGTAATAAAACAATGGAAAGTATAGCTAAAGGTATGGGGACTTATTCTGACGTGGAATTTTCTTCAAAGAGTATGATGGGTGTGACTCTGATAAAATTGTTACAAAAAAAATCAGAGAAGAATTTGATTGAGAGAGGATACAGTCTACTAGAAGGTTGTGCTTCAGCTGACCAGGCTGTCCTTTCATTCCAAGAAAGTTTTGATAGAATATTGAAGGTTGGAGAGTTTGAACATAACCTGAGAACGATAGCCAGTGAAGCTTATGAAACAAGAAAAATTGTAATGTTATTGAAGAATTTTATCATACCCCAATTGCTGAGCTCGATAAAATACGTGAAGTTTAGGTTGGATGAACAAGCGAGGGAAGAATTCATGAGGTTCAAGAGAGTGATGTCTAGAACGAATTCTGAGGAAAGTAATTAAAGATAGATTTTTGTCCTAGAAAAATAAAATTAAATTATGGTATCAAAACGATGGCTGGGTACAATAGCCTTACAGGTTTTGGGGTTTCTTTTATTATTTAGTGGTGTAAAGACATTTTTCACAGATGGGGGTTTGGGAATAAGTATAGTACTAATGATTTTTGCTATAATATTAATAATGACTGCCAGTTACTACAAAATAAAAGAAAAAATGCTAAAGAAAAAGGATTAAGGAAAATCAAAGATGAATGATGTTCCATAAAGAACCGCCCATCTACGGTCAACAATATTGATAATGGGGTCGCTCATGAAGTTTGCTATAGTTGGTATAGGAAATAAATTAAAAGCTGATGATGGTTTTGGTCCTGAAGTAATAAGAAAATTAAAAAAAATAGTAAAGAATGATATCTTACTCATAAATGCTGGTGATGTACCAGAGAATTTTCTCAAGGAAGTAGTGAATTTCAAACCTAGTAAAATTCTTATAATCGATACAGTAGAATTTAAAGGAAAAGCCGGAGAAATAAAAATCTTTGACTCAAATGAAATCGATTTTAAATCGTTCTCAACACACAAGAATTCTCTCTTTGTAGATTATTTGAAGAAAAGTTTAAGATGTGAAATAAAATTAATCGGTATTAAACCAAAAACAACAGAATTCGGTAAAAAAATGAGCAAAGAAATTAGTAAAGGTATGGAAAAAGCAGTTGAAATAATTCTAACTCAAATAAACTATTGAAATTTCCTAACTTTTCTTTTTGTATCAACTGGAGCCAATTGTTCCTTAAAATGTATAGCTTTCGTTGGACAGTTTTCTTCACAAGTTCCACAGAAAACACATTTTCCATTGTCCATCTCATAAATTTTTTTCTCTTTGTTAATTTTTATCGCTTCTGCTGGACAAACTCTCTCACATATCTGACAGAATATACATTTTTCTCTGGTCCAAGTAAAATCTCCTCTAGCACCTGGAGTTAAAATCATAGGTTTATACGGATACCTATGAGTAAAAGGCTTCTTGAAAATGTTCTTTAGAGCTTGAGGTAAAATTCTCATATTAACATCACTTTAATTATGTCGATGAAAATTAAAGGTAAAAGAACTATCCACAAAAACTTGAACCCTTGATCAATTCTGAACCTTGCGAGTGCAACTCTCAATGATATCACAACGAACAGTATGATTAAAGATGAGACAAAGAACATCAAAATACTCGAAGGGTTGAAGAACAAGATTGTAGTTAAAGAAACCATCACAAATATCCTCAAGCTTTTTGCTAGGTTGAACATCGCTAATTCAAACCCACTGGACT
>JAPLUX010000130.1 GCA_026397455.1 Candidatus Aenigmatarchaeota archaeon
TTCTATGCTTTAGATTTGATTCAATCCCTGTGAATACAGCTGAGATTGGAGACCTTGCGCATTATCATCTTTTCCAACTTTTCAAAAAAACAATAAGCAAATTGCAGTATAAACCAAAGAGTGAGGGAGAATTAGATGCAGTTAATGATGAATAAAGTCAATGAGGATGACCGTGGGGCGATATATAGCATCCCTCTTGATGCAGATGAGGACCTTGCAGTATTGGTCACTAAAAAAGGGTATGCACGCGGGGGTCATAGTCACCCTAACACTTTAGAGTTTTTTGTTGTTGTCAAAGGAATGGTCAATTATATCGTGGATGATAAAGAGACGGTTTATGTTGAGGGTAACAGCGGTCATATTTTAGGGAATAAACCACATATACTCCTCTCATTAGAGGATAGTATACTTATCCATTGGGGTGCCAAAAAAACAGTGACTGATAAAAAATATAGAGAGATTGTAGATAAAATAAACTTAAAAAAACAACTGGAGGAACTAAATGGTTGAATATAAAATACCGCAGGTAAGCCCGTATCTCGGGTGGAAAGAACGAAGATACGTGAAAAATGCTTTGAAGCGGAAATGGTTGACAGAAGGGAAATATGCTAAAAAATTCCTTGATGATATAAGAGCATTTACTGGTTCAAAGTATGCTGTTCTTGCACCTAATGGCACTTTAGCGTTATATATGGCATATCAGGTTATGGGCATCGGTATGGGGGATGAGATTTTGGTTCCTGATTTTACTTTTAATGCTACGGCATCGCCGTTGCATTTCCTCGGCGCAGAACCACAGTTCGTTGTATGGTTCTTCTGTAGACATGCAGCCCATTATGAAAATCGCAGAGAAACATGATTTAAAGGTCATAGAAGATGCGGCACAGGGTTTGGGTGTATATTATACGTTTGAGGAGGCTGGAAAGCAAAGGTTTGAGTTTGAAACCAAGCATGTTGGAACAATAGGGGACATAGGCATTATATCATTTTTTACTGATAAAACAGTTCTGATGGGTGAAGGTGCAGTTGTCCTCACACAAAACGAAGAAACATATAAGAAACTGTTGTATCTACGCAACCAAGGACGACTAAGTAGCGGTAGTTTCAAACATGATGAACTCGGGATGAACTTCAGAATAACGGATTTGCAATGCGCAGTGGGTCATGCTCAGATGCAGAAGATATGGCATATACAGGAGAAGAAAAAAAGGAATCTTGAGATATATTCTGAGAACCTGAGGCATCCTATGGTTGAACACAAACCCGTGGTTTCTTCTTTCCGTTGCATCGTCAGCCCTGCTGGAAACACTTGAATTATCATGGTTTTGAGTTCCCCGAGTCAAACAAAGCCTACGCTGAAGGCATCTGCCTGCCCGTTTACCCTGGACTTACAGAAAAGCAGATTAAATATATCTGCAAACTTATAAAAGAGGCGATATAAAATGAAATTAATTTACTGCAAACAGTGCCATGAATATAGAGATTTCACATACAATAATAATGAGCATTACAATTGTAAAACATGCGGGAGGCTACTTGGTTTTGATAAGAACTTCGCTGAAAGATTAGGAGTACCCATCCTTGGTCACGGGTTTTGTTTTAAATGGTGTGAAGATGCTAAACACATAGAACCCGTGGAAACAAAAGAGACAGGGCATCCTGAAAAAGAAAAAAATAAAGTAAAAATAGGAGAACGCTACAGACTCCATCTACAAGGAAATAGTATTCACGATGGATGCATATTTCCTGAAGGACATTTCGACCATTTTCTAACAATAGAAGAATATTTTCCTCCGCAGTCTTCAAG
>JAPLUX010000139.1 GCA_026397455.1 Candidatus Aenigmatarchaeota archaeon
AATTAACATCATTAGTGGTATTACGAATGTGATTTTAGTTGATCCAACCATCTAGAGGAACCCCTACATCTCTAGTCTAAATTTATAAGTCATTATTTTTAACAATATCTTGTAAAAATGTCAAAATGAAAAAATCTATTAGGAGAAGTTATTCTGTTGGTTATTTCTTTAACGTATTATTGGAACATCACGCTTTAGAAAAACTTTAGCATAGTTTTTTAAAATTCAGGTTTTTTGTACGTATCGTTGAAATCTTTTTTCATTTGTCTATATCAACCCATTTCATCTTCAAAACCTTGACAACAATCTACTCTCAGTTCATTTTAGTATTGGCTATATGACAGATCTCATCTTTTCAATTTTCCCCCCACAATACTCATCAAAGGAGATAAACTGAAATTTCTCAATACCTGGAGTAGCATATTTCTCATGTAACATTTTCTTTTGTTCTATCGTTATTTGTTCCCGTTCAATAAAAAAGAAATATCCAACATGATTATTTTTTTCATCAACACCAATAAAAGGATTATCTATCAAAAACTGTTCTAATGGAGAACCACAAGGAGGAATATATAGTCCACAGATCTCGGGGTATCCTGCTCCATCAGTTTTCACAACCTTCAACCCCCATTTTCGCTTATACTGAAAAACACCATCACCAAAGAATGGTCGAACACCACCAACATTCACCTTTTCAATTCCCTTATCCTCCGCATATAAAATTGAATAATAGTAATAAGCTGCAGAAGCACCCTTATTCATTAGACTCATATCTCCATTCAGGATCCCAGCATAACGAATAAACATCTCCTTTGGTGTTTCATGAAAATAAACCCCGGAGACTGGAGCATCTGTATTATCCATGATCAACAATAATTTATACCCTGCTTCTTTAAGATACTTTAAGAAAACAAAAGGGGGTGTATACAACAAGTGATCCCCATGACGTTTCTGAATCATTGGTAGATACATGGAATGATAAAACATATGAATTTTCTCGATATCATTAGAAATCTTAAAAGAATAATCAAATTTTTTAATAATCTGTATGTCAGTGTAGACGCTATGTGAAACATACTTTTTTTGAACAAAGAATTGAACAGGTTGTGTGGTTTCTAAAACCATATCGACCATAACTGGAAATACAAGCATTCGTTTTTTATGTAAAAATCTCTTATAGAACCGATCACAGCTCACTAGAAACGTATCAGTCGAACTCGCAGTAATCAAACGGGGTATGTTTCCAACAAAGACCTTCCCGGTTTGTTTTATGCTAGGTTTTTGAGAAAATAATTTATAACTCAAAAATCTTGGAAACGGATCATTACTAACCAGGGTAATATATATCCATTTACCAGTTCGCTTATCTCTACCTTGAACAAGAGAAACATTCAACCTTACCTGTTTTACTATTTTAACAACCCTCTTAAGATACAAACCAAATGTTAGAACAAAAGAAAAAAACCATTTCCGCAACCAAATAGGATGAACCTTAGAACCTAGCGAAATCACCCTATCCGCAAAAGAAATCAACGATTCCATTAATCATCCAACAATACCATAGAATACATCATCATATAAAAAGATTCATAAAAAAAGGAGGTGATTCAAATATAGGATTCCAACTATCCTTACGTTTCAGCAAAGCATTAATAAAATTCACCTAAGGTTAGGAGGAAAATAGCATCCCAAGAAATACTGCACCTGAAAGTGAATGATTCTTTCTTATTTCAAGTATGAGAGCTCTTACGTCATCAGAAACCAGCCGGGGTTTTCAACCAAGTCTTTGAAGATAGAGATATTCTCTTGTTTTGTTATAGAATCTATGCACTTTCCGAGCCCATTGAGAAGTTACCTTCATGGTCTTTGCTATCCTATACACCAATCTATCACCTTTATCCATCTCTCTAACAATCCACCGTACCTTCTTCTGATTCAGCTTCTTCATGTATACAAAATCACTTTCCTAATTTTCCAGAATAAAGTAATTTCGGGATAACACATCAGGCGAAAGGATAACAAATAATATTAAAACCAT
>JAPLUX010000044.1 GCA_026397455.1 Candidatus Aenigmatarchaeota archaeon
TTACTGGACTTTCTGATAATACTGTCAGGATAAAAAAGGTTGTTTCTCAAGTGAAAGGACTTTCTTCCATATTTTCTTCTCAGAGGATGTTTGTTGCGAAGAAGAGTCATGAACAAGCGATAGATGGAGTGCCGATTGTCTTAGAGAGTGAGTTACCTGGATTGGAGTCTTCTAGGGAATTGAGTAAGCTGATTAAAGAGAAAAGTGAGTAAAAGTAAGGCTTAAATGTTTTTAAATAATCTTTCTAAGGATGGCAAATCTACTACAATTACATAAGACCACATCAGACATTAAACGGAATGACACCAGCAGAGGCGAGTGGTTTAAAGCTTGATTTGGGAAGGAATAAATGGTTGGGATTGATTGAAAAAAGTTCCAAAATCAAATAGAAAAAAAACTAAACTTTCTATTCCATATTCCATAGAAAACTTTATATCATATTAACTTCATGATTAATAATATGAACAGAACTGGAGGGTTAATCTTTTCTCTATTCTTTGTTTGTTACAACAAAGTATTTAAATGTCAATTTCTGTTATAATTTCGCTTGGTGATGCCAAATGGATGAAAATTATGAAGGTTATATGGAAGCTGATTTATCAGATTTTATAGATGAATGGGTTGCTATAGTAGACGGAAAAGTAGTTGCTCATAATAAAGATCCTAAAAAAGCGTACAAAGATGCTATCAAGTCAAAACGTGGAAAAATACCATTACTTGCAAAAGTTCCTGCAGAAGAAATTTTAGTTATTTAAAGTTTTTTAAAGGTGATTTTATTGCCAGAATTTTTTCATTATAAATTAATTAAAAGACCAAAACCTCTAGAACCTGCTAAAACTCCAACAATTGAAATTAGATTAATAGGTAAAAATATCATAGATTTTATTGCAATTGTAGATTCTGGTTCTGATTGTTTGATTATGCCAAAAAATATAGCTGAAACTTTAGAGTTAAAAATAGGTAATAATCAAAAAGAAGTTTTGGGATTAGGTGGTAAAGTTAAAGGAACTCCCATAAATGTTGAAGGATCTATAAAATATGAGCATAGAAGAATAAATATGGTTATACATACATTAGTTGTTGATAGTGAATTACCTATCCTAATTGGTCGAAAAGATTTTTTTGAAAGATTTGAAGTTACTATAAATGAAAGAAAGAGAACTGTTAAACTAAAAGATTTAGGTAAAATTTAATTCAAATCAACCGTTTTACACACCATAACCATCAACCTTTATTTACACAGAAGTCCAAAAACTAAACTTTAAATAATTGTATACCCACATACACATATTGAATTTTTATAGTGGAGGTGTAATTTATGGCTCAATTAGCTCAAATAGGGGGTCAACCAGTGTTGATCCTTCCAGAAGGTACTTTTAGGTCTAAAGGAAGGACTGCACAAGAGAACAACATCGCTGCTGCTAAGGCCGTGGCAGATGCTGTCAGGACAACTTTAGGTCCAAAAGGAATGGATAAGATGCTTGTTGATAGCATCGGTGACATAGTCATAACAAATGACGGTGTTACAATATTAGAGGAGATGGAAATAGAACATCCAGCCGCAAAGATGATGGTTGAGGTTGCAAAAACACAGAATGAAGAAGTCGGTGATGGGACAACCACCGCAGTTGTAATCGCAGGAGAACTCTTGAAGAAAGCAGGTGAACTCTTAGAACAAGAAATTCATCCAACTATGATAATAAGAGGTTTCAACCTAGCAAAGGATAAAGTATTGAAAGCGATGGATAAGATTTCTAAACCAATCACTTTAGAAGATGATGGTGAATTGAAGAAGATAGCGATGACAAGCATGAGTGGTAAATCTGCTTATGCCTACAGTGAAAAATTGGCAGAACTCATCGTTAGAGCAGTTAAGCAAGTTGCAGAGAAAAGAGATGGTAAAATAATCGTTGATACAGAGAACATTCAAAGAGAGAAGAAACACGGTGGTGCTTCAGAAGACACTGAATTGATAGACGGTATAATCATAGACAAGGAAGTCGTTCATCCTGGTATGCCGAAAGTAATAAAGAATGCTAAGATTGCTTTGTTAGATGCAGCGTTGGAAGTGAAAGAAACAGAGACAGATGCGCAAATCCAGATAACAGACCCGAACAAGTTGCAAGAATTCATAGACCAAGAAGAAAAAATGTTGAGGAACATGGTAGAGAAAGTAGCAACTTCGGGTGCGAATGTCGTGTTATGTCAGAAAGGAATAGATGATGTTGCTCAGCATTATCTGGCAAAGAAAGGAATACTTGCCGATAGAAGAGTGAAGAAATCTGACATGGAAAAATTGGCTAAGGCAACTGGCGCAAGGATCGTTACAAATCTTGATGACTTGAAGAAAGAAGATCTAGGTTTTGCAGGTTTAGTCGAAGAAGTAAAAATCGGAGACGAACAGATGACATTCATAAGAAACTGTAAGAACCCAAAGGCTGTTTCAATATTAGTTCGTGGTGGAACAGAGCATGTCGTTGATGAAATAGACAGAGCAATAGAAGATGCTATTGGGGCAGTTGGTTCAGCAGTAGAAGTCGGAAAGATCGTTCCAGGCGGTGGAGCACCAGAAGCAGAAGCAGCTAGAGAATTGAGAAAATTCGCGGAGAGTTTCTCAGGTAGAGAACAACTAGCTATAAACGCATTTGCTGATGCTTTAGAAGTGATACCTAGAAGTCTGGCAGAAAGCGGTGGTTTAGATCCAATCGATACTATAGTTGCTTTAAGAGCAGCACATGAACAGAAAAGAGTTGAAGCAGGAGTTAACGTTATGGAAGGCGGAATTTCAGACATGACTAAGCTTGGCGTCATTGAACCTTTGAAAGTCAAGACACAAGCGATAAACTCAGCAGCAGATGCAGCGATAATGATACTGAGAATAGACGACGTAATCTCAGCTTCAAAACTTGATAAAGGAGGAATGCCTTCGATGCCACCAGGTGGAATGGGCGGCATGGGCGGTGAAGGGGAATATTAATCCAACAAATCAAAAATAACATACATGAATGAAATCTGGCTGTTGCTAATTTTTTTCTTTTCTTTTTCTTTGTACTATGTCCTGAAGAATAGACTTGCGATTTTCTTCCCGAGTTCTAAAAAGATTATAGAAGTTGTCTTGGATTTTTCTGACATTAAAAAGAACGATGTATTTTATGACTTGGGATCCGGTGACGGAAGAATCCTGATTGAAGCAGCAAAGAAAAACATAAAAGTCATCGGTGTCGAACAAAACAAATTCTTGAATTGGATAGCAAGGAGAAAGATGGAACGGTTAAAATTAAAGAATGTAGAAATAATCGAAGGTGATATTTTCAATCAAGACTTAAGTAAAGCCACGGTTATAGTTGCTTACCTATCCATAAGTGTTGCCCATAGACTACAGAAAAAAATCGAAAAAGAAGTGAAGAAAGGAACAAGGATAATCCTTGTCGATCACTCTTTTAAGGAATGGAAATCAGTTAAAATGAAAAAAATAGGTTTTATACCAGTCAGGTTGTACTTGAAATGATCTTCTTTTGAATAAAATAAAATTTTATACCAGGAAAGAAATAATTTAAACAAGGAAAATAAATTTAATTAAGGTGGATAGATGGTTACAGAAGAAAGTGAATATGAATTAGTGCCAATGTCTCCTATCAGAAGACTGGAACAGAGGTTGGATAGGATAGAATCTTCGTCTCCAATCGATTCAAAGAGTATTTTCAGCGATGTTATCGACATAGTGAGGATGAACCAACAGCTTGTCGATGAACTGGCAAAATCCAACGATGCCATGAGAATGGAATTATCAAAATTACCAGCTAAATTGGATGAACTGATCGTTAACCTTAAAGAGCTAATAACTTTTGTCAGAGCTTCTGGTGAAACAGAATCTATCGGAGTTACACAAGATACGATGAAACCAGTCGTTGATAAATTGGATGAGATGGTTAAGACAAACAAAGTCATATCTGAGAAGAACGATTCGATGCTTGAATTACTCGATGAAATGAGTAAGAAGATGAGAAGACCACAGTTAATGAGGCCGATGCAACAAATGCAAAGCGGACCTGTAAATCAACCGTTAAGACCACCATTAAGACCAATCAATGTTTAGGAGACTAAAAGGAGGTTAAAAAAATGAAAGGAATATCAACCATAATCGCCTCAATAATGCTCGTAGTTATAACCATAGGTTTGATAGCAGTGGCATACTTGTACATGAGTGGATTGATGACAGGGATAACAGCGACAAACATTAAATTGGAGGACGTATTCTGTAATACGACTCATATGATATATTTAATTACAAACATAGGGACTGCTAATGTTGCCAATGTAACTATTTACATGGATGGTCAATTGCAGCAAGATAAGACTTGTAATCCAACTCTTCCAATCGCAGCAGGTGGTTCAACAACTTGTATTCATAGTGCTACTGTAGCAGGCTATCATGATATCAGAGTAGTTGGTCCATCGAATGCAATAGCAGTAAAACCAATGTGTTAAATCAATAAATTTGACAGTTGAGGGAAATGAAAGGAATATCTACAATAATAGCCAGTATTCTACTCTTAATAATAACCATAGGTTTAGCAGGGACTGCTTATATTTTTATTTCCAATCTTCTTACTGGCAGTATTTCTAAAACGATAAGTGTTCTAGATGTATCTTGTTATCCTTTACCTTCTGATAATACCAGAAGTAATATAACTATAATTCTAACAAACGATGGGACAGTGAATATAGCTGATTCTGATTTAATCGTTATGGTTGATGGTGTTGTAAAATCTCAACAATTTGATTTTGGTGCACCTATATATCCACATAGCACAGCCGTGGCAACGAGTAAAGATGATTATACTTCAAACGCTGTTCATACTGTATCAGTCTCATCCCCGAGTAATAGTATCAGGGTAACAAGATCGTGTTGATGATTAACGATGAAAGGACAGTCTCAAGTAGTTTCAGTTATCATTCTAATCGTTTTAGTCATGGGTGCGATAGCTCTAGTCCTTCCTTGGACTTTCACGATGATTCAAAAAAGAAAAGATATGAAAAGTATGGACGATATCTACAACTTCTTTCAATCACTCGATGAGACGATAATTAACATTGCCAATAACGGTGGTGAAGAATCTCTACAGTTGAAAGTTCCTGGAAAGTTCACTGTATATCCTGAATCATCTAATTCTTACTTGAACAACAGCATCGTCTTTTCTTTCAGAGGACTGGTTTCCTTTATCGCAGAATGTAATCAAACACTTGGTGCTGATTGTTGGATACCGTTGAATACACCAAACACAAACATAACTGGTACATTGGGTGTGGATTCATCTTCTGTCATTTTTGGTAAAACAGAAAGATCTGGAGATGAATTGGAAGTAGAGCATAGACTTTGGTACAGGATATTGAAAGATAATCCTACTCATGGTTACAGGATTGTTTTAAACACAACCGAAAATAAAATTATGAATACAACCGTTGGTTTCATAAAAATACAGAAGATTAAATCAACTTCCACGCAATCTTTAACTACAACAGAAATCAATATTATTGTTTGAAAAGAATGAGCAAAGCTCAGAGTTTCATCGTAGAATTCCTTCTCTTTTTCATGATTTCATTCAGCTTGTTTGCTACAATCAGTTATTATTTTTATGACCAAAACATTTATTACAAGGAAAAAGTGGGTAGTACAACTGCAGAACTCATAAACGATGTAGTGTTAACTCATATCATCAAAGGTGTTAACTGTAAATCATGCGATCGAGTCACAATAACAGAAGAAATTCCGTCCAAAATAGGTGGAATCTTCTACATGATTAAACTCGATAAATATGTGATAAACACAACTTTGATAAAAGAGAAAACTTCTTTTGTAGAGACACCAATATTTAATTTGAATGAAAATTTATTTTTTTCAGGAAATTCAACGAGTGAAGATAAAAGAATAGTAATAATAATTAATAATACTGGTGTAGGGGTTGAATGAATGCTCAATGGACGTGTGATTTTTAAAAGATTGGTAATAGGGTATAGAGCACTTAAAAAAAGAGGTGTAGGAATACCAGAAGTGACAAATACTCCTTTACCATCACATACTACAACAATATTCTCGCCTATCATACAACAAATTCAACAAAAACCTTTAGAAGTCACTGGTGAACTTAAGCTTCTTCCCCCAGAAACCTTAAGATCAAAAGATTATTGGAAGAAAAATTAGATGTCGATCTTGCTAGACTAAAAGAATCAGAAGCAAGGGACTATCTTACTGCACAGACTTCTGAGTTGATGGAGTATTTCAGGATAAAATTGACAGAAACTGAAAGACAAGTATTAGAATATTACATCGATAGAGACTTCTTAGGTTTAGGGACTATAGAACCACTCATGCGTGACCAAGAGATTGAGGATATAAGTTGTGATGGTGTCGGTATACCACTTTATGTTTTCCATAGAAACCCGTTGCTTGGCTCTATGCCGACAAACATAGTTTTCAATTCAAGTGAAGAACTAGACTCTTACTTGGTTCGTCTAGCACAGATGTGTGGTCAGGCCATATCTGTGATTGACCCGTTGTTAGAAGGGGCATTACCAGATGGATCAAGAATACAAGGCACTTTAGCTACAGATATAGCAAGAAGAGGGTCGAACTTCTCGATAAGAAAATTCACTAAGTTTCCATTCACACCCACTCATCTTCTCAAGTATGAAACTGTTGATGTAAAAACATTGGCATATCTTTGGTTAGCCATAGATTACGGATGCAGTATTCTAATCTCTGGAGGAACTGCTACAGGAAAAACTGTTTTCCTTAACGTATTATCGCTTTTCATAAAACCAGATATGAAAATTGTCAGCATAGAGGATACAGCAGAGCTCAAACTACCACATTCTCACTGGGTTCCACTTGTTGCAAGAGTACCCATTGCTTCGGAAGAGGGTAGAAGGAGGGGTGAAGTGGATTTATTCGATTTATTAAAAGAAAGTATGAGACAGAGACCAGACTACATCATACTCGGGGAAGTAAGGGGTAAAGAAGCTTATGTCTTATTCCAGCAGATGGCAACTGGGCATCCTTCTCTTGCTACAATCCATGCCGATTCGATGGAGAAACTGATAAACAGGATGATTACACCACCTATATCATTACCGCCTAGTCTACTGGAAACATTGGACTTGATAGTTTTTCTGACTAACATGAGGTACAAAGGAAAATACGCAAGAAAAGTAGAAAGTGTATACGAAGTTACTGGTTATGATTTCAAGAAAAAACAAATCAACACAAACATGATTTTTGAGTGGGATCCTTCTGTTGATAGAATAAACACGACAAACAAGAGTGTTATATTGAAGAAAATAATGAAAAAAACAGGTTTGAATGAGAAGAAAATTGTTGATGAGTTTGAAAGGAGAATGGCAGTACTTCAATGGTTGCAAGAAAAAAACGTAACAGATTTTCGTAATGTTACTCAAGTCTTCAACCTATACCATAGTTTTCCTGAAAAAGTTCTGGATATCATAACTGGTGGGGCTTGATGTCTTTCTTTGAAAGAACGGCCATGCGTTACTTAGACAAATACATAGAACCACATCTAGAAGTTTTTTCTGATTTGAAAAAAGATTTGAAAAGAAGCGGTATGAGAAAGACCTTAGAAGAGTATCTTTCTACATCTCTTTTGATGTGTATTATCCTGTTCGTGATAGAATTACCGATTTTTTCATTGATTTTTTCATTGTTGAACTTGGGTTTTTTGTTCAGTTTTTTCATGGCTATAACAACTTCAGTCTTAGTTTGTTCGTTCTTCTTTTTGATGTTTGTAAACTATCCAAAATTTTTAATCAGGGATAAAGCTCGTTCGATAGACAAAACTCTTCCATTCGCTGGTATCTATCTTTCAACCATCGCTAGTTCTCGATTACCACCTCATAGAATTTTTGAAATTTTCTCTAAATTCAAAGAATATGGTGAAGTTAGTTATGAAGCAAAGAGGATAGTTGCAGATATGAAGATGTTTGGTCTTAACGTGTATGACAGTCTAGAAAAAGCAGTCGAACGTACTCCATCAAAAGACCTAAGAGATTTATTCTGGACAATACTATCGACGTTAAAAGCCGGTGGTGATCTTCATGCTTATCTAGATGAAAAATCAAAAAGTTTTTTGTCTGATTACAGGAGAAGGTTAGATGAATTTTCTCAGTCACTCTCAATCTACTTGGAGATTTATCTGACTGCCTTAGTCTTAGGAACAATATTCTTTATAATACTCACGTCTGTGATGTCTGTTTTCTCTGTAATGTTGGCTGAAAACATAATTTTCGTTCTATTTTTCTTAATATTTTTATTCGTCCAGTTGATATCAACTTCATTCATAATACTTATCAAGGCAGCCTCACCAGGGGGAGAATGATGGTTAACTTAGAGATGTCAAAAGAAAGAAAAGTTTTGTTGATATCCATACTAATTTCATCTTTTTTGATATTCATCGGTATAATAAGTGGAATCCAAGGCGTCCTTGGAAACACAATAATCTTATCAGTTTTTTTAATAATAACACCTCAGCTGATATTCAGTTATGTTGGTTTCAAGGAAATTAAAGAAATCGAACTACGTTTCCCTCATTTCTTGAGAGACTTGGTAGAGACAACAAGGGCTGGAATGCCTCTTCATAAAGCAATCATCTTTGCCAATCATGCAGACTATGGTCCCATCAGAATCATTATTGAAACTTATAAATCTGGTGGGGCTATAGATGAGACTTTGAATTCTCTTTCAAGCACGCTGATGACTATTCAAGAGACAGAAAAAGACAGAAAAAGTATGCTCAACCAGTATGTCATAGCGATGTACGTGATTTCTATCGTCTTCATCGGAATAATCATCGGTATAAATTGGTTGATGGTGCCAGTGTTTGAATCATTAATAATGCCTTCGGCTTCTGAGGGTTCTGTTGTAGGCATCATAACTAACCCATGTGCTGTTTGTTTAAATAGAATCGGTGGTGGTTGTACACCCTGTAATTTTTATTTCAGTATATGTTCAATCTTTGGTGTAAAAACCACTGGTATAAGTTGTTATTACTTGGCATTATTCTTTTCTATAACTGTCATGCAGGCTATAATGGGTGGACTCGTGGCTGGGCAAATAGGTGAAGATTCAATAAAAGCCGGCTTTAAACACAGTATCATATTATCGGGTGTAACAATAGGTGCTTTCTTTATTCTTGTTTACCTAGGCCTTATGGGTGGTTAAAATAAAAGCTCAACTCACCATACAATATCTAGCCTCATTCATATTTTTCATCGGGATAGTAGTTTTGATTTATATATCATATTCCGCTAACATCCCTAGGTTTGTCGAAGAAGTGAACAAAGAAAATACACGATCAAAGGCGTATCAACTATCAGAGATTTTAATTAATGATCCTGGGCAACCTGCAAACTGGAATGATAGTTCTGTTTCAAAAGATCAAATAAAAAGAATAGGACTTTCTGATCATTCCACAAATAAAACGAACTTGATATTAAAGTCTAAGATTGATAAATTCGATTCTACATTCAATTGTGATACAAATTTTAAAGAAGTACAAGATAGATTGGCATTGAACAGGTCATTCTCAATTTTCATCTTTAACATTACTGAGAATGGTAATAGAGATCTTTTGTTCAGTTGCAGTTCACCGGTATTTCCAAAAACAGTGATAAACGCAACTGTAAAACGTATTACTGCTTTGAATAACAATGGAAAGATTGAATTAGCTGAGATAATAGTACAGATGTGATTGAATGAAAGGTATAATGAGTATAATAGAAGTCATGATAACTGGGATGATATTATTTGTAGCTTTCTTACATTTCTTCCCACAGTATACTATAAAATCCAAGTGGGATAAGACCTTGTTAGTCGTAAAAGTTAGGGACACACTCAACACTATAGATAGGATGAATAATACTTATGATTTTGCAACATCATCTTGTTTACTTGATTCTAATTCAGAATTTGTAAAGTTTATGAATAGAACATTCCAACCAGAAAAAGCAGGTAGTGTTGTTGTATGGTGGAAAGATGTGGGAGGTGATATTACAGCACAACCTTGTACAATACCATATTTTACTGAGGGATACAAAGAATCAATAGTTGACGTTTATAATTCAACTACTGGGTTTAAAATATACAGTTTTACTCTAGGAATAGGATATCCTTATTGATCATCTCAATCTGACAGACTCTAAATTCTTCGGTGCACATGTCTCTATTCCGAATAATTTATGTATAGTCCTTGCTAGGTTTACAGGTTTTGTGTTATCCCCATGGCAAACTAATACTCTCTCCGGTTTTGATTTCAACCTATTAACAAAGTTGATGAGCTGATTCTT
>JAPLUX010000135.1 GCA_026397455.1 Candidatus Aenigmatarchaeota archaeon
AGCCTTTCCAAGTGCTCTCATCAAAGCAGAACGTTCTTCTGTAGAGACACCCTCCCAGCGTTTTCTTCCTCTTTCAATTGCTTGGCTTAATTTTTCCATATTACTGAGAATTACGCTGTTCAGATTCCGCACGTCTTACTGACGATTTGATCATCGAACATAATTTATCTATTGTTTTAATTGTCCTATCGAGTTCGAGCATTTCCATTCCTTCGTCTGTACATCGCCAAAGAGCTTTTACAGTAGCATCACTTTTAGGCTTTTCAGATTTCCAATCTTTATTGTCTTGCCAGAATTTTGCTTCTTTTAACTCGAGCGGGATCATCATCGACTGGTAGTAAGAATAAAATCCAATCAATTCAATTCCGAGCGAGTCTAAAGTACTAGGTACGTCCTTAAACTGAAACACCTTACGCCCATATTCTTCTAGATTTATTCGCTTCATACTCTAAAATGGTACTGAATTTAAATCAACAGTATCTTCTTTTGAAATAATATCATCAATGTCATTATCATTTGTATCTGATCCAATGTTATTTATAGGATTGTTCGCTACGAATGTCTGAAGGAACTCTTCGGTAGTAATGTAGTAAATCTTTTTCTGTGCTTCGGTCATCTTGTCCCACGAAGTTGGAGGAACTGGATAGAAGTTCTTGTAGGTAAACGTGTGTGTCTCGGCATCATAGTCTGAAAAGAAATCTTTCAACTTCTCTCCGTTCTGAACCATTGTGAGTCCTGACTTACGCTTCCCATCATCGGTTACGAAGTCATAAGGTTTGACTGTAATTTCTTGATCCTTCACTGCTCCGGCGAAACGCTTAATAAATTCTGACTGACTCTTTCCACCGAGAGAAAGTGTTACGTCATCAAAATTAACGTGTAAGGTCTTTCCGTAATCAGAATCTACAATGCTCCAACCTTTTACAATTCCTCTCCACGCATCGAAAGCTACTTCATAAACAGTGTTTCCTAACTTATTCACTCGCTCTTTAGCTCCTGGTGTTCCTGATTCTACTTTTTTTACTAATTTTCCTCCTACAATTGAAAGAAATGGTGTTCCGTTAAATTCTGATTGTACGCTTGGCATAAAATTATATTATATGAGTTTTAGTTATAGCTTTTAGTTGTGACATTGATAAATGAGAAACTTTCTCTTTGTATCCTTTTTTCTTAAAATAACTTTTTACATCTCTCTTGATGACTTCTTTTGACCCGTAGTCCTTCTGGTCTATACCCATCATTTTTAAATACTCTTCTTTTGAATTTGGTATCATAGAAAAGGACTGTCATAGAAATTATCTACTTGCTTGATCCAATACTTTATCTTCTCAATCATCTCTTCCTCGGAATACTTTTTAGCTCCGCACATTGCGATTGCAATTTCTATTCCCTTATTGATTGAAGATGATTTTCTAATACTCATCTCAACCGCCTTCTGATTCTTTTCGTAAGAACTTAGTTCTGGTTTTTTAGAATACTGTTGCGCTACTGGTGGCATAAAATTAGTCGTTAGATTCTTCAAAATTATCTCCCTGATGCATTGTCATGAACTCTAACTTCTGAGCTTCATAATCTGGGGCTTCTTCTTCGTATCGTTCTCGGAAGTTTTCTTCGAGTCCACTCTCGTATACATCCCCAAAAATCATAACGTGTCGGAAGAGATTCCCTGTACACAAGTTTGCTGACATAGCTTGGTCTATTGAAAGTCTGTCGTAGTACATATTTTTTTGTACTTAATGGTTATTCTTGCACTATACGGATAAAACTGTCGAAGATTCTATCCGTATAATGCGCCTAAGATTCAAATTTGCCCTATAGGGAGTGTTTTCGTGTCCAGTTGGTACGAATACTTGTTTATAGCATTTCGTAACGTCCTGGGCGATTATATTGCTTCCTCCAAGAGTGGTCTATGGCCGTCTCTCAGTTGGGTATTTCTACGATAGCATACGAGAGTCATGTTGTCAAGCTTTTATAATTCTCTGTCGTAACTTTTTATCTCCCCGTCTTCTTGAATGTAAATTCTTTCTATACATTTTCTTTCACAAGTTGCAATGATGTATTCGAGATTATTACAATTATTGAATAACATTTTTGCGCCACTATTCATACCACTGAAATCTTCTACACTTATTCTAGCTACTTTTACATCTCGCATAAAATTATAATAAGT
>JAPLUX010000021.1 GCA_026397455.1 Candidatus Aenigmatarchaeota archaeon
AGTGTTAGGTATGGAACTGACGTGAGATATTCTCTGAGTGGTTATATTCCTTTTGTGTTACTAGGAGGGGTTGGTTTGCATTATATACACAAACAACTGGCCAGAAAAATAAAAAGAGAAACAATAATCTTTGCATTGTTAATCCTTGCAGTTGTAATCACTTACTCATTTTATTTTACATCAGTCAGCACACCATCTGAAAAAATAATTGAAGCGAATCAAGCAAGAATATACCATGATAATTTCACTGAGTATGCAAGCAAATTAGACAAGGACTGTTACATAATGTCTCACGTTCCAAGCATGTACCTTATCCAAGGCATAGGTTCTTTACAGACATGGAATGGACAGAATGAGAAAATAATGACAGAGTTGTTCATCAGTACAGATTGTGTGATATTCGATGATGGTTACTGGTGCAACGTAGAACCATACAAATCTTCTGTTTGCAAGCACATTTTCGACAGGTATAATATAACAGAATTAACATCAGTGAGTGTTGATGAAGGTAGGCATTCTTATACGCTGTACAAAGTTTCTAATACATTAAAGTAATCACATGAAATACTTTCCTTTATCTTTCTGCTCTCTGTCCAATTTTGACCCAAGTTTGTTTGCTCTAGGTCTTCCAGTCTGTGGGTCTTTTCTGAAAGTTACGCCTACAATACTCAAGAATGAATTGAATGCATCCTCAACTTTCTTTGGTTCTTCTGCATGTCCTTCCTTTCCTGGCTTTCCGAGAAAGACCATGCCTCTGTCGGCTATCTGACTTAAGAATAGCAAGTCATGGTCGATAATCATGGCAGAACAACTTCTTTTTTCAACTATTCTTCTGATCATGCTTGCTAAAGACAATCTCATCTCAACATCCAAGAATGCTGAAGGTTCATCGAGTAGATAGACATCTGCTTCTTTACTTAAGGCAACAGCTATAGCCGTTCTCTGGAGTTCACCGCCAGAAAGATTCTTGACTTGTCTCTCTAACAATTTATCTAATTCTAATGGCCTCATCACTTCTGCTTTGAAATTCTCTGTCTCAACCTCTTTAGAAACCGATTTTAACAATTCACGTACCGTCCCGTCATAATCTGTTTTTGGGTATTGGGATTTGTACGATATCTTAATCTTCCCTATGACTTCACCAGAGTCTTGCTTGATCTCTCCGGCTAAGATTCTTGCAAGGATTGTCTTTCCCAATGCATTCGCTCCAAGTATGCCTAACACTTCT
The DNA here is from genome assembly GCA_026397455.1 of Candidatus Aenigmatarchaeota archaeon. Taxonomy (GTDB): domain Archaea; phylum Aenigmatarchaeota; class Aenigmatarchaeia; order CG10238-14; family CG10238-14; genus JASEGC01. Next base: position 1,229 of record JAPLUX010000021.1, read on the forward strand.
TGTCCGTACAATTCTCCTTTTTTGACGGTCAAGCTGAAATCGCCCAATTTTTTTTTGATATCAGAAAATTCCATCAACACGTTACTCCCTCTACTAGCTTGGATATAAGTCGATTCAAACTTGATCGGTGTTGTCCTTATTCTCACGTTATCCTCTCGGATGTAACCATCTAAGAAAGTGTTGATACCAGTTCGAACGGAATAAGGACTTGAGATTACTCCATAGACTGATGGAGAACCGTAGAATATGTGGATTTGATCAGCGAGAAAATCTAGTGTGGCAAGGTCATGGTCAGCGATCATAACAGATTTATCCTGACAGAATTCTTTTATTGCCTTAGAAACTTCTAGCCTCTGAAAAACATCCAGAAAACTCGTGGGTTCGTCAAAATAATATATGTCAGCATCTTTTGCTAAACAAGCTGTTATCGCTACTCTTTGTAGCTCACCACCAGAAATACTTTTTATGTCATCATCTTGTATTTCTTCTAAACCGAACCTTGATATAAGATCATTCAATATTCCTCTCTCATCAGTCTTGCTCAACAACTTAGAAACTTTTCCAGAGTATGTCTCAGGGATTTTATCGACTCTCTGTAACTTGAAAGAAACTTTTATCTGCTTCTCCTTCAGTTTTTCCAGATAATTCTGTAATTCTGTTCCCCTGAACAGGGTTATCAGTTCTGAGAAATCAAATTTTTTCTTCGATTCGCCTAAGTTTGGTTTGATCTGACCAGACAGTATCATCAGAGTAGTAGTCTTTCCCAAGCCGTTAGAACCGATCAAGCCAACAATCTGGCCTGGTATCGGATACGGTAATCTAAAAAGTAAGAACTGGTTTCTGCCAAAACGATGGATGGGCTTCTCTTTTAATTTTTCCGGCAAGTTAACAATTTTTATTGCACCGAAAGGACATTTGTGTATGCATATCCCACAGCCGATGCATATACTTTCGTCGATAATCGGAAACTTTGTTACTTCATCTGTAATTATACATTTGTCACCAGACCTGTTCCTCGGGCATACGCGTATGCAAAGATAGTCGCACTTCTTAGGTTTACACAATTCTCGGTCGATGACTGCTACTCTTGTCAACGCATCACCTTTAATAGAATTCAAAATTTTAACTTAAATCTATTCAAAAACTATGTCCGTGTTTATATGGAACAGAGAACGAGACACACTAGCGAATATTTCGGATGATAGGGGCAATCTAGTCCTTTCTGTATCTTTTATCCTTATCTTGTACATTTTTCCTTCTGGTTTGTAAATGACGTTAATGCCGAGAACAGGAACTGAGGAGAAGACATCTTTCACAAAATCTTTTATATCTGGCGATTGCTCGACTATCTTCACTGGCCTATCTAATTCTTTGGATAATTTCTTCACCGTTCTTCCTTCTTTACCTATCAGCTTTGAAATATCGCCTTTCTTCGTAATAATCATTAGAACATCATTTCCCACAGCCCTCTTTATCTCCACATCTTTCAGGTTCCTTTGGTCTTTCAGGAGTTCATTGAGGCGTCTAAACATTTTTATTTCATCGACTTTTATCTCTTCGTTTCCTACTCTCTCCGCACATCCGTTGCAGAGAATATCGTTCTTCAAACAGACTTGACATATGGGAAATTGCATAGACTCTGATTATACATTAAGTTTTTAATATTTATCTAATTTCGAATATAATTAATAATAGAGGATATAGGCGAAGTTTAATGAATCAAGCTTATCTTTTAATGGCAACAGTCATGGCTATTGCTGGAATATTCACTCTATGGGGCTCTACTCTGATTAATAATAGATTAGGTGGAGCAGAGAATGCAACGCCAGTCATAACCTGTCAGTCAGCAGTCTTCAAGTTTTATTCTGGAAAGTATGATAGGGGCACAAAAAATCTTTATATGGTCTTAGAGAACCAGAGGTCAATAGAACTAAGATTGAATAAATTATACTTGTTCTATCCTAAAAACATGGTTAGTTTTGAGTTGAACAATACTCTGGAAGGTAACATACTCAAGTCTATAAACGTAAACGGAGTTGAAGATGGTTTCAGTTCTGGGACTTTAAAAACGAATTGTCCTGATGTTTCAGCAGATTTCAGCTATTCTCAATTGATGGTAAGCGGAAAAATACAAAGATTATCAATTTTAGAGAATTTAGGGAATTTATTGAGAAGATAAGAGAATAAGATGACTAAAAAATATTCCTTTACCGATTCTTTTAATAACTTTATTCAGAATTAATAATTGTGGTTGAATGACAGTAGAGATTGCCTTGTTAGGAAAACCATCATGTGGAAAGAGCTCTTTCTTTAAAGCAGCAACGATGATAGACGTTAAAATTACTGGCATTCCCTTCTGCACGATAGAACCAAACATCGGTGTCTCGTACGTCATCGTCGATTGCGTGTGTAAAAAATACAATGTTAAATGCAAGCCTAAAAATGGAATTTGTAAAGATGGAAAAAGATTTATCCCTGTTAAATTGATAGATGTCGCTGGTCTAGTCCCAGGATCACATGAAGGTCGTGGACTGGGCAACAGGTTTTTGGATGACTTGAGGCAGGCTTCTGTCTTAATCCATGTAGTCGACTGTTCTGGAACAAGGGATGCTGAAGGTAGAATCACAACAGGTTACGACCCGAGTCTTGACATAGAATTCTTGGAAAAAGAAATAGACCTCAGGTTTGCTGGTGTAATCAAGAGAGCGATAGAAAAGTTCGCCAGAATTTCAACCTCATCCCAGCCTGATCTAATTCAAATTTTATCAGAAAACTTGAGCGGGTTGCAAATAAGCAAGGAACATATTAGGTTAGCATTGGATAAGAGTTCTATCGGGGACATACAAAATTTTGCGACTGTCATCAGAAAAGTCTCTAAACCAATCGTTATCGCTGCCAACAAAATAGACATGAAATCCTCGCAGGATTATTATGAAAAGTTGAAAGAGAAACATATAGACCTGTTGATGGTGCCGACGAGTGCTGAGTTCGAGATTGCCCTGAAAAAAGCGTCTGAAAAAGGTTTGATAGAGTATTTGCCCGGGGATGATTTTAAGGTTGTTGACCAGTCTAAATTAGATGAAAGACAGAAAATTGCTTTAGAGACAATA
>JAPLUX010000098.1 GCA_026397455.1 Candidatus Aenigmatarchaeota archaeon
TATCCTTTTCTTCAATTCTTGAACAGTTTCTTTAACTTGCTCAGAAGCATCTAAGAAGAAGAATTTGTCCTTTGTGTAAACTACGACTTCACATCCTTCCAACTCTACTCTATCCACTACTTCTTTTGGTAGACTTGACTTTACTTTATCCAGAATTTCCATATTTACTTACCTTAAAAAAAGATGATTATTTCTTGATACTTTCTAGTATTTTTTCTACATCAGCTTCTTTCAATAGTCTGAAGCCATCTTTATTTATGATTGCTATATCGATTCCTCTTCCACCAGATGCTATATCTCTTTCAACAGCAGCTCTAACAGCCCTTGCTGCGATTTTTTTACATTCATCTATTGATAACCCATCTTTAAACAGAGTTTCTAATACTCCAAAAGCTATTGGAGAACCTGAGCCAGTCGAAAAATATTCCTTTTCTTCTAATGATGAACCATCGGGATGAAGAATGAACAGATTTGGGCCAGTTTCATCATATCCTGCCAATATAATTTGGATTTGGTAGGGCAGGTAACTCCATCTTCCTCCGTAGAGAATGTTTGCTAACAAACTTGCTGCAGCCTTTACAGGTATACGTCTTCTAGTTCTCAATTCATACAGTTTTGATTCAGCAATCAAGTATCTTGTCAATGCTTGAACATCACCGACCATACCAGCTTGTGTCATGGCTATATGTGGCATTATTTCTACTATTTTAAGATCCTTTTTTGCGGCAACCAGATAACCCATGGTTGCTTTTCTCTCTGCTGCTAACACTATTCCATCTCTACAAACAATACCTACAGTTGTAGTTCCGGTACTCACTCCTTTTACATCTGTCAATTAAAACACCTCAGGATTCCTTTAATTTTTTAGTATCAATATTTAAATACTTTGGGTTAATAAGCTTTTGCAAAATAAACAACTTCCTTTGCTTTTTTACCGCAGTGGATACAATTAGAGAAGGAGTTTTCTTTTTTTAACGGTATCATCCTGATCGTTGCACCAGTTTCTGTCTTTATCTTTTCTTCACATCCTTTTTCAAGACAATGACAAGCTCTTAAGAAACCACCTTTCTTCTCTAAAGTCTTTTTAAACTCATCGAACGTTTTGACCGTAGTGATGTGTTCATTCAAGAATTTCTTTGCTTTGTTGAAAAGTGTTTTCTGTATCTCGTCCAAAAATTTAACAATTTCTTTAACAGTATCTTTATCTTTAGTAAATGTTTTCTCGAAATTATCCCTTCTCACTATTACAACTTGTCTCTTCTGAATGTCTTTTGGCCCAATTTCTATTCTCAAAGGAACCCCTTTCAATTCCCATTCGTTGAATTTCCACCCTGGTGTATATTCAGTTCGATTATCAAGAATGACTCTTAAGTTTTCTTTCTCTCATTTCTTTTTTATATCTTCAGCTTTTTTCAAAATCTTTTTCTTGTCGGTCTCTTTGTAGTAGATTGGCACTATCACGACATGTGTGTGAGCTATCTTTGGTGGTAGTATCAAACCTTTATCATCGCCATGAGTCATTATCAAAGAACCGATCATTCTCGTTGAAACGCCCCAAGAAGTGTTCCATACGAGTTTCTCTTTTTCATTCTTATCCAAGAATTTCATATTAAAAACTTTTGAGAAGTTCTGACCGAGATTGTGTGATGTTCCCATTTGTATTGCTCTACCATCTGACATCAAGGCTTCAGCAGTAGTGGTTGTTAATGCACCTGCAAATTTTTCTCTATCGCTTTTCTTTCCAGTTAAAACTGGGATCGCTAAATAATCTTCGATAAATCTTTGATACAACTTAAGGATATTCATCATCATCAGTCGTTCTGACAAAGAATTTTGTTGACGATTCCCATCTTACGATGTTACACCACTGGTTTATTTTCAAAGGAAGATCTCTCCAACTCCTTATCCATTTGCTGAACATTGAATAGATGATTGTTTCACTAGTAGGTCTTATCGCTAACCTTTCTCCTAGTTCTTTACCACCACCTATTGTTACCCATGCACACTCGGGTACAAAACCTTGGAAATGTTCTGCCTCTTTCTTCAAGAAACTCTCAGGAATAAATAAAGGAAAATAGGCATTCTTAACGCCTTGTTTTTTGAAATCTTGGTCCATGATTCTCATTATATTCTCCCAGATTGCGTAACCGTTCGGCTTAATAACCATACAACCTTGAACAGGAGCATAATCTGCCAAGTCAGCCTTTTGAACTACTTGCGTGTACCACTCAGAAAAATTCTCTGATTTTTTTACTGTTATTCCTTCTTTCTCAGACATTATATCACTATATTTTAATATAACCTCACTCCAATATCAACTTCTTTATCTGGTTTTAACAAAACACAATCCCCGTTTTTATCCGGAACACCTACAACTAATACCTCTGACATGAAATTTGCAACCTGTTTGGGCGGAAAGTTAACAACAGCTAGAACAAACTTTCCCTTTAATTCTTTTTTAGAGTAATTTATTATCTGTGCACTCGATTTTTTAACCCCTATCTCAGGGCCAAAGTCTATCTTTAATTTGTAAGCTGGTTTTCTGACTTCTTTAAAATCTTCCACTTCTAGTATCTTACCAAGTCTTATATCGACTTTCTGAAAATCCTCTAGTTTTATCATATAATCACAAAAATGAGGATGCCGTGATTTGAACACGGGTCACCAACTCCCAAGGCTGGCATAATAGACCAAACTATACTACATCCCCTTGTCTTAGAAGATTTAGTTTTTTGAGTAGAAAAAGTTAGGAGTAATTTATCGTTCTGGAAGGCATTCACCGATCATTCCAATCACAACAGAATTTGAGAAGTTAAGTATTAAAAAGTTTCTGTTTTGGATTAAACTTATAAAAATAACTTTCAAAATACATTATTAATTCATTACAACTTTTTAAGGAGAGAAATGAATGGGAACGGAAACCTTTCAGTCGTCTGTGTTTGAAAATAGATTGTATGTTTATGGCGGCATTACTGAAGAGTCTCTAGTGAATTTTGGTGTAAATAAGGGTCTACCCGTTATATGTCATCCTACTGTATCTCAGAGACTTAAACTTAGCCAAGGAACTTATACAAATCAATTTTGTCATCCATTTACATCACAGAATCCAGAAGGATATTTTAAGATGCACCCATCAAACGGTTATAGCCTAAAATATTTGGTATATGTTTCTAGTAACGATTCTAATTTAATAAAGGACGCAATTAAAATTGCCGTTTCATCAAAAGAAGGACCAAGATACAGAACACATCATTGGGTCTTAAGAAAACCAGAAGTAATCAAATATTGGGATGGTCAAAAACTTATCGATTTACCAACAGTCCACAGAATCTCTTCTGACATTGTACTAACTAAAGAATTCACTGGAATGAAATGGACTGACAGAGAAGTCATACCGACAGAAGACAAATTGCATCGTTCCATTTTAAGAACTTTTGAAGTAAATTACTATAATGATTTTGATGTAAGTTCATATGGTCCTAGAAATAAGGGTTATTATATTTTTGGTGATGATTTAATGCAACTGACCTATAGAACTAGGAGTGGTTATCTTTTAACAGTTATCGGTGTTCCAAAACGTAGATTTTCTCATGGTTTGTTATTTAAACTTAAAAAATCCCAAATTAATGTTCTCAAACATAATAGAGTACCTTACAAATCATTTGGTTTTCATGAAGGAATGTTTGAAGTAGGGATTCTTCATCCTAGTGAAAGAAAAGTTAAACAATTATTGGGAATTGAATCATCATCAGATTTTGTAAGATTAGCACAGTCGATAGTTAGTATAGGTGATTTCATATATCAACCTAAATCCGGTGAAAATGGTAATGAAGTAAGTAGAGAGCCTTTACCTTTTACTGTTGACAGAGAACCAGAAGAAATGTTTTTCCACGAAAAATAATTTTTAGATTTTATAATGATTTAAAAATTTTATTTAAACGTTTCTAATACCTGAATTTCTTTTTTAATATACTAGGTTTTCCGTAAGTTCTGATTTTACCATCTTCTATTATAGCAACATCATCAGAAATAGAAAAAGCTTCTTCAACATCATGCGTCACATAAAGAATAGTCGCACCAGTCCTTTTCTTAATATTTTTTATCTCATTCCTCAACCTCACTCTTTCTACGATGTCTATCGAAGCTAGAGGTTCATCGAGAAGAAGTACGGATGGTTTGAACGCTAACGCTCTAGCTACTGCCACTTTCTGTTGTTGTCCTCCACTCAATTCCCTTGGATATCTATTTTCGAACCCTTTCAAATCAATTAATTTTAATAATTCTTCAATTCTATTCTTAATTTCTTCTTTTGAGTAATTTCTAACTTCCAGACCAAAAGATATGTTATTTTCAACTGTCAAATGTGGAAAGAGAGCATAATTTTGAGGAACAAAACCTGTATTTCTTTCTTCTGGTGGTAGTGAAGTTACATCCTTATTATCAAATAAAACTAATCCATTATCAAGTTGAAGTAAACCAGCAATTATTTTAAGAGAAGTTGTCTTACCACATCCACTTGGTCCAAACAGACAAACCAATGAACCGTCTTTAACAAACAAATCCATTCCTTTCAAGACTTTGTTACCATCGAATGATTTGTCTACTCCCTTTAATTCAATATTCATACCTATCCC
>JAPLUX010000182.1 GCA_026397455.1 Candidatus Aenigmatarchaeota archaeon
ACATACCTCAAGATCAATTTCCATCACAGACATTGGCCGTGGAAATATACATAGAATCAGGAGTTAGAGGAGTAGAATTGGGAACATCTTGTTTTGGTGTGACAGACCCAAAAACAGGAAAATTAGTGAGACTACCTGAATTAGATTTGTTAAGACTTACAATACCAAGGAGAGTCTATACAAACAATCACATGGATTATGTCGCTGATAGCATTATAAAGATTTTCAACAGACGTGAAAAAGTAAATGGTTTAAAAAGAGTTTATGTCCCACCGTTGTTAGGGCATTTTCTAGCTAAGTTCGAAAAAATTAAATAGTCTTTGAATTTATCGAATTAAAAAGTGAATTAACACAAATCTCACAAGCAGCAGCTGGCATTTCTAATTCCCAATTGGAAACCACTTCTGGATTTATTTCTCCAAACCTTCCAAGATTTTTCTCATTGATTACAATCTTCGCAGCTCTTCCAGGAATAAAACAAGGCAATGTTGATTCTTCTATTTTGTAATCCTTAACCCCTAAGTTACTCAAGATACTTTCAACCATTGATTTTATTTCAGAGAAGTTAGCTTTCGAGTGACACAAAACAATTCCCAACCTTCTCATAGTTTTTGCTCCGGTTTCAGATGATGGGCTCAATTCAATCACGTCACCAACTTCAAAAATATTCTGTGAGTATTCTCTATGTCTATTCCTCCAAAGGACTTCCATCAAACTCGGTAAAAACCAATTTCTTACAATATTGTATTCTTCTGTCTTCGGGTTGGCTGTTTCAATTACATCTTTTTCTTCCATCTTCATCTTTTTGTACAGATTGTCCTTGTTAGTCAATATGAAAGTTGTAACTTCTTGTAAACCATAACCAACCAATAATGTTCTTAACTTAGTTGAAAATGATTCTAGTTGATCTTCCTCTCCAATCGTCGATATGTTTGGAATCTCTGGTTTGAATCTATCATAACCATAAGCGATAGCAATATCTTCGACTAAATCCATCGCATGCATTATGTCCGTTCTATAACAGGGAATCACGACTTGTATATTCTTTCCAACTTCAACAGCATCGAACCCCATTTTCTGCAGGTATTCGATCATTTCATAATTCGTCAATTTTATCCCTAACAATTTGTTAACATAGTTTGGTTCCAAGTTCATCATGTTTGTTCCAATTTTAGGTGTCTCTATTTCTCTATCAGGATATTTTACTTTGACGAGTTGGATTTTTCCATCCCTGTCAGCTAAAGAAGTTACGACAATGTTCAAGACTTCATTTATAGTTTTATCATCAGTTCCAGTTATATCGATGAAAAGATTCTTTGTTTTTTCATCAACCATCGTGTGTGTTGAGTTTATTATCGGTGGCATCGCCATGACTTTGTTATCGGAATCTATCAGAATCGGGTATTTGTCCATTCCTTTCAGGATCCAACCATAATCCTTTCCTTTTGGAGTATGTTTCAGAATATTATCTAAGGTCATCTCTTTTTCTTCGCCTAGTGGGATGAATTTGAATGCAGTATCTTTCGCCGTGTACAAAATAGGAAACTTAACTTTATCTAAATCATGTACACCTATTGCTGCCTTTTTTCTCTTTCTACAATGAGTGACATGTAATTTTTCTTGTATCTGCATCAAAGATTTTATGAATTCATCTGTCATTTCCACACCGGTCACGACAGCACAGACGATGTATGGTCTTATGGTTTTAGTTGTAGAATCGGCTTTAACGAAGTAGATGGATTTTTCAGCTTTGTAAGTTTTCAACCCAGTATTAATATCCATAAATGATGAGAAAGCTCTCGCTAGTCCTTCAACTGATAACATGTCAGGTCTGTTTGGGTTTACCTCAACAGAGAATTCATCCTTTTCTATGTTTTCCACTCCAACTCCCAACATAGGTAACTTTTCTTCTATTTCTTTTACTTGGATATCTTTTCCTACGAGTTTACAGAAATCGTTTACATCAAAAGTTATTACGGGCATAATTAAAATCACTTTTCTATACTTTTAAAAATTTGGGAAGATCAAAAACAGAGTTTATTATGTTCTTAATTCCCATTTTCTTTAATTCCTTTTCACTTAAAAGACCATTATATACAGCAACAAAACTAGTTTTAGCAGCTTTAGCAGCCTCATAATCGAACCTGGCATCACCGACATAAAGAGTTTCTGTTGGTTTAGCTCCAATTTTATCACAGGCAATCAATATCGGTTTTGGGTTTGGTTTGTGTTCCTTTGAACCCTCAGCAGAAATTATGACATCGAACGATTCAATATCAAAACTTGCATCAATTAAATTTTTCTCGAGGTAAAATCTCTTCTTACCAGACACTATACCTAATTTAAAACCAACTTTCTTCAATTCTTTAATCGCTTCTACAGTTCCTTTGAATGCAGGAATTTTTATTTTAACGAATTCTTCTCTGTATTTTTTTGCGAAGATTTTTACATCACAATCAGGCCATAGAAACTTTATGTTTTCTTCCAAGGATTGTCCCATCAATTTCGCTACATCTTGATCAGATGGCATTTTAAGCTTCATTTTCTTCGCTGTTTCTTTGAACAGGTCGATTATGATTCTATTGCTGTCTATCAGTACACCATCAACATCAAAAATTATTGCTTTAATTTTCATTACTATCAATTACTTATTATTTTTTAATAATCTAAATCTCTCTTCAACTTTTTCTCTTGATTGAATATTATTTGTCCCGAAATCCTCCACGACAAATGAAGCAGCAGCAGATGCAAATAGACCAGATTCTAACTCATTTTTACTCTCAAAATATTTTATCGCAAAGGCAGTTGCAAACACGTCTCCTGAACCGGTCTTGTCGACTAAAGTGGTTTTGTAAGCAGGAATTCTATGAATTTCTTCTCCAGTTACTATAGATCCATTTTCACCTAGAGTCAACTCAACAACTTTTACCCCGAGACTTCTCAAATCTTCACAAACTTTTTCATAATCAATTTCTTTTGATACAGAACTTATCTCATCTCTACCGAT
>JAPLUX010000071.1 GCA_026397455.1 Candidatus Aenigmatarchaeota archaeon
ATTTGATTATAAAATCATCAACACACTCGAGAAAAGAGGTCTGATAAGGAAAAAAATCGAGAGTAAAAAACATGTTTCTTTGACTGATTTAGGAAGAAAAATAGTACCAGATGTAAAGATAAAAGAAGAGATTGGACAGTTAACGCCTGAAATAATAATATCAAAGAGATGGAAAACAGTGCCAATCAGACCTTATGATATTTCTATCCCTTCAGCTGGCATCTATCCTGGTAAGAAGCATTACATGACTCAGTTGATAGAATATATCAGACAAATATGGCTTGAGATGGGCTTCAAAGAGATGACTGGCCCTATACTAGAAGTTTCTTTCTGGAATTTCGATGCCCTTTATCAACCACAAGATCATCCTGCACGTGATTTAGCCGATACTTTCTACATGAAGACTCCTGAAAAAGGGATGTTGCCACAAGAAGATATAGTGAAGGCTGTTCAAGCCACGCATGAGTATGGATGGACTTGTAATTCTACTGGCTGGCGGTATAAATGGGATCCTGAGTTTGCTAAGAAATGTATATTGAGGACACATACCACTTCTTTGTCTGCCAGGACTTTGGCTGCTTTGAGGAATGCTGAGTTGCCGGCTAAATTCTTCTCTGTTGGTCGATGCTTCAGGAACGAGACTTTAGACTGGAAACATCTGGCTGAATTCTACCAGACTGATGGGATAGTTGTTGGAGAAGATGTCACATTCAGACATTTGTTGGGTTATTTGACCAGATACTTCACTAAATTAGGGTTTCCAAAGGCAAGGTTCAGGCCTTCTTACTTCCCTTACACAGAGATGTCTGTCGAGATAGAAGTCTTGCATCCTGTCCAGAAGAAATGGTTGGAACTAGGTGGAGCTGGGATGTTCAGGCCAGAAGTAGTCAAGCCTTTACTCGGAAAGGATGTTCCTGTATTGGCATGGGGACCTGGGTTTGAAAGGTTGGTTATGGTCAATTATAACATTCAGGATATACGTGAAATGTACTGGAATGATTTGAAACAGTTGAGAGAAGCGAAGGTTTGGACAGGTTGAAATCAAGAAGGAGAAATTTTTCACGAACTAGAAGTTTGTTATTTTTATTGTTTTTTAGGATGGGTTAAAGGAACGTTTCTTGCATACTTACCTGAACGATCATAGAATTTATCAGGTTGTACAAGTCCCAAGAATTTATTTAATTCAGCCTGACCGTATTGACTACTAACTACAGATAGTACACCATCTAAATGTACTGAATAATGTCCAGATTTTTCGGGTTTAATCCTTTGATAAATTATAACAGCTGTTAGTAAAGGTCTACCATCTTTATTCATAATCAATTTAGAATATTCATCAATTTGATGAGTATCAGTCTGTTAACGTACAGCAAATCATCCTGTAGAATCCATTCGGAACGATTCTTCTAGTTGTTTCTCTAATGCTCCTTCCCAGTTTAAAACTTCCTGTATTTTTTTACCTCTTCCTTTCATATTTTTAGTGAAATCATACCTTCTCATTTTATCATTTTAAAATGGAGATAGTTAGATATTTAAACATTTCTATTCTGTAGCAACTTTGTAGTAATGACTTATTCTCGAGATAATGACTTTGGCGAGTGAAAATTTTCGACTGTGTCTCCAGTAATTTGGCAGATTAAATCGGTCTAAACTTCAACCCGTAGTTGATAATTCCTTCTTTCCCATCCGTGTAAATCCTTCTGAAACATGCCTCAACTTTTCTTCCGATTTGCAAATCTTCTTCTTTCCAGTCGACTATCTGTGATGTCAGCCTAGGTCCATCATCCAGTTCTATTATCGCAACAGGATAAGGAGTCTCTTTCTCAAAACCAGTTGGTGCAGAACGGACGATAGAAAAAGTCAATATCTTTCCCGTCTTTCCCAATTTTATTTCTTCCAATTTTCCTTCTTTCCTGCAGATAGGACATAAAAATTTAGGTGGATAAAATGTATTACCACAAGTCGTGCATTTATTTCCTATGAGTTGATATCTTGGTTTAATCAAACGCCAGAACAATGGAACACTCGATTCATAACCCATAAAATCACCTTGAAAATATGTGGACTACAGCTGTAGCGCCAGAACCTCCGACATTATGCGTTAATCCAATTTTAGCATCTTTAACCTGTCTCTTATCAGCTTCTCCTCTCAACTGTAGAACAATCTCTATCGCTTGTTTAACCCCAGTCGCACCGACAGGATGACCGACAGCTTTCAAACCACCTGATGTATTAACTGGTATCCTTCCTGTCAATTCTGTCGCACCTTCATCCAATAACTTTCCACCCTCACCTTTCTTGCAAAAACCTAAGTCTTCTGTCGCTACAATCTCAGCTATGGTAAAGCAATCATGAACTTCAGCCAAGTCTATGTCATCAACATTAATTCCAGCCTGTTTATATGCCACTTGAGCTGCTTTTACGGTAGCATCTAAGGTTGTTAAAGATCGTCTATCATGCAATGCTAAAGTATCAGAAGCTTGACCAGAACCTATGATGTACACGGGATTGTCAGTATATTTCTTTGCCAATTCAGCTTTGCAAAGTATTAACGCAGCAGCACCGTCTGTTATCGGTGAACAATCCAATAGTGTTAAAGGATCAGCAACCATCGTTGAGTTCAACACTTCTTCAACAGTTATCTCCTTGTTGAACTGGGCTATAGGGTTTAAAGAACCGTTATGATGGTTTTTCACGGCGACTTTAGCAATCTGTTCTCTTGTCGTACCAAACTCAAACATGTGTCTTCTTGCTATCATCGCATACAAACTTGGGAATGTTAAGCCATAGTAAGCCTCCCATTCTTGAGAAGCCGCTCCCATTAAAGCTGTCGTTGCACCGTCAGTCATCAAGTCAGTCATCTTCTCAGCTCCACCGGCTAGGACTATGTCATCTTGACCGGATAGTATGGAAAGAATACCTTGTCTCAAAGCAATTCCACCAGAAGCACAAGCACCTTCAACTCTAACAGCAGGAATTGATAAGCCTAGTTCACCTGAAACTAATGCCGCTACATGTTCTTGTCCTATGAACCTTCCGGCAGACATGTTACCTAAGTAAATAGAATCTATCTCACTTCCCCTGACTTTTGCATCTATTATAGCATTTGTTCCGGCTTCTATCGCTAATTCTCTCAAGCTTTTGTCCCAATGTTCCCCGAACTTGGTTGTACCAACGCCTATAATAGCGACTTTCATATACCTCTCCTCAACCTTGTATAATGGGCATAAGTAACGTATTCTTTATCGTCGATATAATCTTGAATCTTCTTTGTTTTATTTCGTTTTTCCTCTATCAGGTCTGTTACTTTTATGCTGAACGAGTCACTACCAGCCCCGGAACCATAGGATGTGACGAGTATTCTTTGGCCTGGTTTTGCTATGTCTAACGTTGCAGCTAGGCCGAGCATCGATGATCCTGAATAAGTGTTCCCTATCCTTTGTACGACCAATCCAGGTTTAAGTTTTTCTGCATCTATGCCGAGTATTTTAGCCGCATTTAACGGGAATTTACCGTTCGGCATGTGAAAAACAACATAATCAAAATCAGATTCTTTTAGACTGAGTTTACTCATCAAGCCTTGCGTCGCAGAGACGACGTGTTTGAAATACGCAGGGATTCCAGTGAAACGACCGCCATGGCTCGGGTATTCTATACCTTCCCTTCTCCAGAAGTCTGGTGTATCAGAAGAAAAAGAGAAAGTTCCTTCTATCTCTGCTATCACACCGTTCTTGCCTAATATATAAGCTGCTCCACCTGCTGCTGCTGTGTATTCTAAGGCATCTCCAGGCTTGCTTTGGGATGTATCGGCGCCTATTGCTAACCCGAATTTGATATAACCACCTTGTATCAATCCCATGACCATCTGTATGCCTGCTGTCCCAGCTTTACAAGCGAATTCTGTGTCTGCTGCTGTGTATTCTGGGCCTACACCTATTGCTTCTCCAACAATTGTTGAAGTTGGTTTAACAGCATAAGGATGAGATTCTGAACCGACATATATTGCCCCTATTTCCTTAGGGTTGATACCAGCCATTTTTAAAGCGTTTAAAGCAGCTTCTACGGCTATTGTTGCCGTGTCTTCGTCTATAGAAGGTACAGATTTTTCTTCTATGTTTAAGCCTGATTTGATTGATTTGGCATCAGCACTCCAGACGGATGCTATTTCCTCTACTTTAATCCTGAACCTAGGAATGTATCCACCGTATCCTATAATACCAATCATATTCTTTCACTTTGTCCTATCATTTTTAAAAGCTTTTGTATGGAGAGAAAAATAAGGGGGTTTTAATTGTTCTGATGTTATTACAAGATAGTAACTACAATATATAAATCTTTAAATATCATATTAAATCAGTATATATTCGATAATTATGCGAGAATATCGACCAAAAGTAAAATGTACTGGTGCTGCAGGAGTGTGTATTGAGCAATATTGTCCAGTTTTTGATCTTGGTTATGGTGGAAAAATATCTGAACAAGTTCTCGGGGAAAATCTAATGCATGGAGTAAAAAATACAAAAAATACAGTATCTAATATTTATGATATAGATGGAACCGTGGTGACTGTAACATTATCCAAGGATTTCACACCAGGAAATTGTCGTTTTTGGATAAGGACCAAAGGTCCATACGAGAATGAATTATTAGAAAAATTTAAGAGAGAAATCGCTAAAGGTGTGCCAAAAATAGAAATTACAGATAAATAAAATTACAAAATCGTCCTTAAATTAACTCCACACTTCTCAAGGTTATCCATTTCTTTCCAACTTGCGTTGATACGTTCTTGTATGATTTTTATCGTTTCCGGCTTCAAATGTTTGAACCTTCCCTGTAATTTAATGTATTCATCAACAGGCTTCAACTCAGGAGTCATCGTCCTCTTGAAAGCGCCATCATCAATCTCATACAACATCCACATCCCAGTCTGAACAGCCAGTTTAGCGACCTGTATCGTCATAGAAGAATCAAACGCCCAACCGATAGGACAAGGCGCGTGAATGTGTAAGTACCTAGCTCCCTTCACCTGCATGGCTTTCTTTATTTTCTTCTGTAAATCTTGTGGATAACCAATGCTGGCAGTAGCAACATACTTAGATCCATGAGCAACAGCTATCATCGGTATATTCTTCTTCCATTGTTTCTTTCCTTGAGACTCTAAACCAGCTGGTGTAGTCGTTGCACTCGCACCGAAAGGTGTTGCACCAGACCTTTGTATACCAGTATTAGCATAAGCCTCGTTATCATAAGTGATAATCATGATATCATCATCCCTTTCTAAAGCACCTGAAACTGCACCAAAGCCTATGTCAACCATCCCTCCATCTCCACCATAGGCAATAACTTGTGTATGATTATTCCCTTGAGCTTCTAAAGCAGCTTTTACGCCAGTAGCCACAGAAGCAGAATTCTCGAACAATACATGAATCCAAGGAACCTTCCATGCTGTGGTCGGATACTGTGTCGATGTAACTTCCATACATCCTGTAGCCTCACAAACTATCACATCCTTACCAGTCGCTTTCAACAACATTCTTGCAGCTAACACTGCACCACAACCTGCACATGTCCTAGTCCCAGGCGCCATCAAGTCTTCATCCATACTACTTCACCATCTTTCATTTGTTTAGATTTATCTACGACATCGTTAATCTGAATAACTCTTATATCAACACCGCCTAAACCAGCAATCACACTTATGAACTTGGACTTTTCAGTGAAAGGATACAAAGCATTACGAATCTCAGCAAACACAGGGCCAACACCTAACCCATAAGCAAATGCCTTCTCAAGGACGATGATTGTTTTCTTTCCTTTTAAGGATTTTATCAATTCTTCTGTCGGAAATGGCCTGAAGCATTTTATTCTTACTAAACCTACGTCCTTTCTCTTGTCGACGACTTCTTTTATCGTACCACAAACAGAGCCTAAAGCAACAATAACAGTGTCTTTATCGTTCTTGTATTCTTCTATGAAACCATCACCGTATTTTCTCTTGAACTTATTAGCAAACTCTTCGTTGATTTCAGAAATAACATCCTTAGAATCCTGTATTGCTTCTTCCATATCTTTTTTCAAATCAAAATATGGTTCTGGGTAAGTGAACGGACCAAATGTCATCGGCCTTTCTGTATCGAGAACAGCATGATCTGGTTGATATTTAGGTAAGAATTCATCCACATCCTTTTGTTTGGGTATGTCAACTGGTTCAATAACGTGTGTTAGGATAAAACCATCCATACAAACCATCACTGGTAATAAGATTTTCTCAGCGATCTTGTAAGCCTGAATCAAAGTATCGACTGTCTCTTGAACGTTCTCGGTGTAGAGTTGTATCCATCCAGAATCCCTCTCTGCCATCGTGTCAGAATGGTCATTCCAGATGTTGATTGGAGCTGATAATGCTCTATTAGCAACAATCATGACTACTGGTAACCTCATCCCTGAAGTAGCGAACAACACTTCATGCATCAACGCAAGACCTTGTGAACTGGTTGCTGTAAACACTCTAGAACCAGCAGCAACTGCACCGACCATACTAGACATCGCAGAAAATTCTGACTCTACTTCCAAGAATTTTGCTTTCAATTTTCCATCTGCTGCAAACTTAGCCAGATCCTCCACAATATGAGTTTCCGCGCATTATCCTAAAGATGAATAACGCTTTGCGGTGTTATTGGGTAGGCTGAAATAACATCTGGCTTACATAATACAACAGTATGAGCTACTGCTCGACTTCCTTCTAAAACTTCCATTACCATAGGGATTTATTAGGAAAGATGAAGATATAAATTTATTTTCAAAACATGTTTGAGAAGTGATATATGTATATCATGGTTTAAGTTTTTAAGTTAAGACAAAAGGGCATTTAAATTTAATCTTTTATTTGAATAACATGGATGTTAAACAAGAATTGAAACTTCTACGAAAAGAAGACATAGATATTAAATCTCTCGAGAATGCATTGGTTCATTTTGATAATTTATCTTTTTTCGATATAGTGAGAACTTTAGATGAAGCTAATTCTTTAGTTCCTACGTTTGATCGTATAATTAGAACACTTCATGGAAAAATAATTCAATTCAAAGAAGAACCTTATACAGGATATGCTGCTAATCTTAAAATTGGACGTTACAGCGGAGCATGGTATACATTGGAAGAATTAGGTAAAAAACTTCGTCAATCGTTACAATCTAGATTTATCGAAGGGGTTAAGAAATATCATGGACAACTTAATGAAGATCAACTTGAATGTTTATGGATAAAACAAGCTATTGAAAGAATTTATAGAGATGCATTTGGTTATGTATCTTCAGAAGCGGTAAAAAAAGGTACTTCTAAACGTGAAGTTAAAGGTAATTTATATGAAGAGTTAATTCGTCTTAGGGAAATGGGTATTGATCCTCTTGGAATTAAAGTAATAGATGATTGGTATAATCCAAATGGAACAATTGGTTACAATAAATTTGTTATTCAACTACCAATAACTTTAGATGGTAAAAAAATGATGGGTATTTATATCCCCGAAGACGAAAAAATATTTACATTTTATCCAATTGAGCAAATACCTAATGCTGACTGGGTTTCAAAGATAGTACTTCAATTATTAGAAATTGGAAAAGGAGCTAAATTATTGAATAGAGATATAGATGATCCATACATTTCTTCATATGACCATGAAGGTTTTGGAGTTATTGGAAAGCGTGAAGGAATTAGAATGGACACGATGGTTTACAAATAAATAAAAAAAGAAAAAAACAATTTCTTTATTCTTCCAACGTTGTTAAGTCTCCTTCAGGTAACCCAAGTTCTCTTGCCTTCAACACTCTTCTCATGATCTTACCACTTCTCGTCTTCGGTAATGTCTTAATAAAATCTATATCTTTTGGATAAGCATGTCCAGCTAATCTCGTCTTAACGAATTTTTTTATGTCTTCCTTAAGTCCTTCAGATGGTTCATTGCCAGGTTTAAGGACTAAGAATGCTTTTATGACTTCACCTCTTAGTTCATCCGGCACTCCGATGACTCCTGCCTCAGCAACGGCAGGATGTTCGATCAAAACACTCTCTACTTCGAACGGCCCTACACGTTCACCTGCAGTCTTGATGACATCATCCGCTCTACCGACAAACCATACGTAACCATCCTTGTCCATCGATGACCTGTCCCCAGTAAAGTACCATTTACCTTTAAAGTATGAATCATATTTCTCTTTATTCTGCCAGATTTGCCTCATCATCGAAGGCCATCCGGGTTGTATGACAAGGTTACCTTCTTTACCGATTGGTAATTCTTTACCAGCATCATCAACTATCGCTACTCTTACTCCAGGTATTGGTTTACCCATCGAACCAGGTTTTATCGGCATTAATGGATAATTAGCAACCATTATACTTCCAGTCTCAGTTTGCCAATAATTGTCGTGGAAAGGTAAACCGAGTTCTTCAACACTCCATTTAACTGCTTCTGGGTTCAACGGTTCACCGACACTGCATAAATATCTCAAACTACTCAAGTCATATTTCTTCAGAATATCATTCCCAGCTGCCATTAACATTCTTATTGCCGTAGGAGCAGAATACCATATCGAGACATTGTATTTTTCTAGTATTGAATACCATTTTGCTGGGTCGAACCTACCTTCATAAACAACTAAAGAAGCTCCATTAGACCATGAACCAAGTATACCATAGGCAATACCCGTGACCCATCCTGGATCGGCAGTACACCACATCACATCCTCTTCATGTAGATCCAAGACCCATTTGGCAGTTATATGCTGCTGTAAGATTGAATAGTGTGCATGTACAATACCCTTGGATTTTCCTGTTGTTCCAGACGTGTACAACATGAATGAAAAGTCTTCAGGGTCTGTCTTTTCTATATCAAAGTTTCTTGAAGCCTTGTTCATCTCTTCATTATAACTGACCACACCCTTTTCCTTAGGAACGTTATCACCAACAACTATTATAGTCTCTAGAGATGGAAGTTCAAACCTAATCTCATCGACCCTCTTTTTTAGTTCTGGGTCTGTTATGAGTACTTTTGCTGTACTGTCTGCTAAACGATCTTTTATACCGCTTGGACCGAAAGCTGAGAACATCGTACCAGCGATAGCACCAACCTTTAGAATACCTAAGAAACTTATGTAAAGGGATGGAATTCTCGGCAATAGAATGAAGACACGATCTTCTTTCTTAACGCCTAAATTCTTTAAAACATTGGCAAATTTGTTGGAGAGGATTGATAATTCTGAGAATGTGAATTTTTTAGAGTCATTGTCACTTTCCCAGTAGAGTGCAACCTTGTTCTTCCTCCATGTTTTTACATGCCTGTCCACTGCGTTGTAAGCAGCGTTCAACTTACCTTTCTCAAAAAATTCTATCTCACTCTTAATATCATCCCATTTGAAACTTTTGACAACTTTATCATAATCAAGATTTGGTTTTAACCTTAATTTTTCCATTGATTTTTGAACGATTTCTTCTTTCATCGAGGGTTCCTCCTAATTTTGTTTATAATAGGTATAATAGGTGAGAAATAAACTTATATTTTTTTCTAGTACACTAAGTTAGAGGTTTCATGATGTTTAACATCATTCCTCCAAAATTTTTTCTGCTTCATCTTTGTAAGAATTCATTACGTATGGGATACCAGAAATCTTTGTTGCCTCTTCTGTCAGAGAAATAAGGTCTTTTCTTGAAATCGTTGAAATCTTGAAATTTCTGCTTCCAGCCATTAATTGTTGCAATCCAACTTTAAACTTCTGAGTGAATGTGTAGATACCTACTGCACCAAGCGGTATGTCTTTAATCTTATTTCCAAATTTCGCTTTAAGCTCTTCGTAACAAACAAAAATTTCTTCTACCTTTTTTCCATACTTTGAAACTGTTCCTGGTAATTCTTTTTTATCTAACCAAACACCGATGTTTTTTCCGACCATACCGGGTATCATTAAACCTCTTCCCATACAAACTGCTTTCACATGAGGGCTGCCCATAGCGATTGCTTTGAACACTCCATCCTCACTAGAAAATCCTCCAGCAACAGCAATATCTGGAACTCTTATTCCTCTTTTGGTAAGTTTTTCGCAGTACTGATAAACAAGTGCATCAAGATAGAAAGTTGGGATTCCCCACTCATTCATCATAGGCCATGGACTCATTCCTGTACCACCAGAAGAACCATCCACAGTAATAAGGTCTAATTTTGCTTCTGCTCCGTAACGTAGTGCCATTGCAAGTTCTACTGGAGAATATGCTCCAGTCTTTAAAGTAATTCTCTTAAAACCAATACCACGAAGTCTATCTGTTTCTTCTAAAAATGATTCATGACTAATAGAACCGACACGAGAATGTCTTTCAAATTCCTTAATCGCTCCACTTTCGAATGCCTTTTGAACCTCAGGAAGTGTTGGGTCGGGTGTAACGATATATCCTCTTTTTTTAAGATCAATAGCTCTTTCTAATGATTTAACTTTTATTTCACCGCCTATACATTTAGCGCCTTGTCCCCATTTTAGTTCAATAGTCTCAAGGTTATGTTTACTCGATACGTATTCTGCTACTCCAAACCTTGTATCTTCTACATTCATCTGGACGAGCATTTCACCATAACCCTCGTAAAATTTTTTATAGATCTCTATTCTGCGATCCATCTCAGGGGATTTCTTAATCTTACCTTTATTGTCCAGCTCAAGACCAGGATCTATTCCGCAAACATTTTCTCCACATACGATTGTAATGCCTGAAATGGCTGCTCCGATTGCAAAATGTTCCCAGTTATTTCTGGCTATTTCTGTAGAACCTAGTGCACCGGTGAATATGGGTACACGCAACTTAACCTTTTTATTCCATCCGTACTCTGTTTCAGTATTGACGTTGGGAAAAATTAACACATCAGAACCAGCTTTGACTCCATCTGGTAAGCCTTTTGCTCCAGTAGCATAACCCTGAATATTAAGATGAGAATAATCAACGGGATAGTTTTTTTCCGCACCTGCAGTTACTTCTCCAAAAGGTCCTGGATAAAGGACTTCACGTCCTCTGAATGAAGATAACCAAATATCACAACAACCTGTACATCCATCTATACATCTTGAGCAAAGTCCAGACATAGGAACAACATTTCTTGAACGATTAAACGTCCCTACAGCTTCATTAGAATTAGGTCTTCTCAGATTCATGAAAATTACCTCCAATAATATATATTAAAAAAGTCCCTTATTTAACTTCTGTTTCACTCTTTATCGCTTTAACAGGACATTCTGTAATGCAAATTAAACAACCTTTACAATAATCGTAATCGATGACAGCTTTTTTATCAACTAGTTTTATACAACCTTCAGGACAGAATTGAACGCATGTCCCACAACCGATACATTTGACGGTAACTACAGGCTTAAAAGTTCTCCATGATCCAGTCTTAACTTCTGTACTGCTGCCGGGTTTTCTTATCACACACTTTACTTCGGTTTTATCGTTTGATTTTTTCATAAGTTTGTTTCACCGCTTCTACATTTTTCTCCGCGATTTCAGGAGAGAATCTTTCTTTTATCGTTTTATAAACAGAATCTATGTTGACTATTCCAGTGGCACCAACTAATGCCCCGATCATCGGTGTGTTCACGAAAGGTTTACCGATTACTTTAAGAGCTATTCCAGTTGCATCGACTGTTTTTACTTTGGCCTTAGTATTCAATTTTACATCTTTATTCGTGTTAATTATGATAGTTCCACTATCTTTTATTCCTTGGGCAACGTCTACAACGTCTAATAGAGTCGAATCTAAGACAACGACGCAATCTGGGTTGTAAATCTGCTCTCTAATTCTGATGAATTTATCGTCTACCCTCGTGAAAGCGACAACTGGTGCCCCTCTTCTTTCAGTCCCGAAAAATGGGAATGCTTGACAATATTTTTTGTCTTTAAAAGCAGCAACAGCCAAAATCTCAGCACTCGTGACTACACCCTGTCCCCCTCTTCCATGAAAACGAATCTCTATCATAACAAAATCATTTAAATTTCATTTTTATATGTTTTTGCATTAGTTTAAAAATAGTTTAAAGTTAATTTAATAGTTATGAAATTCTTAGTCATAGGGAACATAACAAAAGACATTATTAGAACAAAAAACGAAGAAAAGTATGCTCTCGGTGGCAATGCTAGTTATAGTTCTATAGCTGCTGTTAAACTAGGTTGTAAAACCCATGTTCTGAGTAGAGGAAATGATGAAATAATTGAGTGGATTAAAAACCTGAAAAGTCAAGGAATA
>JAPLUX010000051.1 GCA_026397455.1 Candidatus Aenigmatarchaeota archaeon
CTTGTTTTCTTCAGTTGAATTGTACGAAGCATTAGCTATGATCCAATATATCCCTTTACTTGGGCCCCAAGCAACTGAAAAATTTCTAATTCCTGTAGGTGATAGATTGTAACTTTCATCGTAATAAGAAGCTATTGTATCAAGAGAAGAATTTTTCACGTGGATTTCAATCCTTTCAGTTATGTTAAAGTTTCCTATGTTTTCAAACACGACATCAAAAGTTATATTATTACCTTGAACAACTCCACATCCCAGATTAACCTGAGATGGATAAGAAAAATAGATGAATTTGCCTAGCGTTGCGTTGGCTATACTCATGCTGATAGACTCTGAGACAAAACCTGTTATAGTTAATAACAAAAACTTAGAGCTAACGATAATTAAGAAAATTAACAATAAAAATAAGGCAATAAATTTTTTACTCATGTTTATAAATTGTCCAAGCAACTAAAAAAATACCTATCATCAAAGAAACAATGAATATTAAACGTGTATCAATAGAGACTTTTGAGAACATGCCCGTAGTTTTACCTGCGATATTTTCGTTTAAGATTGGGAAATTTTGAATCGTAGTTTCCGTCATTTTAGGTCTATTGATATAACTCACAACTTCTACGTCAAACCTGAATGTTTTCTCGAAGATAGTAGATATTCCTGTTGTGGATTCACCGGCAGCAAGGTTGACATAAACGTCATATTTCCCGAGATCAATCGAGTTAGAAGTTTTCACTAACACATCTACAGGGAATGTCTTCATAAGACCGTATGGAGTGTTTATGTATTCGATCCCATTCTCATTTGAATAACCATCTACTCTTGAAAAATTCATCATGAACCCCTTCGGGTTTACTATAACAGATAATCCTTCTGGAATTTGAGTTGCTCTAAGTTTTACTGGAAAGGAAGAATTTTCAGAATTCCACAGAAGAATCGTGAATTTAACTGATTCTCCTCTCATTACTTGAGAATGAATGTTTTTTGTTAATGTACCTAGACCCACAGCTTGGACTTCAACTTGCAAAAACAAAAGAAAAATTATTAGAATGAAACTTATTTTTTTTTTCATATTTTAGCCTCTATTCCATACAAGGGCCACTGGATCCACTCTGTTGTGTCGTGTTTCTACATATGTATATGGTTCCGTTGTACCTGCCTGCATACACAGGTGGGACTGCTAACCAATAATACGTCGTGATATTTTTTATACTTGGAGTAAAACTTGAATTCAACAAAACATAAGATGTAGTCATAGTATAAGAATTGCTATAACTATTTGATACGTTACTCCATGTAAGATTGCCGACTCCTATTATATTAGGATATTGAAGACTTGTGTTCTCTAAATCAGTTCCTTTTATCCAGACTTGAAGCGTACAAGTTCCTTTATTGGTGATGTTGAAAAGATTATTGATGTTATCAGTAGCTGAGTTGACGCTGCCTGGTGTATTCGGTTGTGGGTTTCCAAAATCGATGGAACTCCATCCAATGTCAGAATCCTCTGTGCATTCTATTATGATTATTGTTGCATTATCAGTGTGATTCTGATTATAAGATGTGTTGAATAACACGCCTATCTTGTATCCTGCGATGAAATTACCAGTTGCGTTTATAGTCCAGTTTAATTGACAGGATTGGTCCTTTGAAAGAGAACCGCAAGAGAATATAGTGGAAGGATGGACGTATGTATCGTTTAAGTATATTTCTCCTGATGTTTGATCGTATGCACCCAAATAAAACATTACTTTAATTGCTCCAGTTGAGTTGATATAAGTTGAGTTTACAAGCAAACTATAAGTACCAGCTTCGTTTGATGAAACAGTTCTAATCGTGTTCCATTGGCTAGTACCAAAATTGTAGAAATATATTAAAGCTGCAGATGAACTTAATTTTACAGTCCAAGTATAGAATAAATTTACATTTGAAGGAGTGTTATTGAAATCCCAGACATATGTCATGGCTTCAGTATCGCCATCAGCAACTGGTGCATTGACTGAAAAATATGCATAAGTTGAAGTATCGTTAAAACCATCATCAAAAGCGTTTTGAGGATTATCTGGTTTTCTATATTCAGTTGTCTCATTGTAGGT
>JAPLUX010000103.1 GCA_026397455.1 Candidatus Aenigmatarchaeota archaeon
AAAGCATGCATGATAAAAAGAGCAGAAAAAATTAAACAGGAAAAAGCTAATAAAAATTAATTCTATTTACTTTCAATACTTCTTCACTATCCTATACCACAAAAAAGTCTAAAAAAATAGACTTAAATCTTTTGATATTGAATTATTTTATTGATATTATGGGAGCTTCAGATGAAGGTGGTGGTGCTTCTATAACAACAGAAGAACCAAAACCTGGAAAGATATTGGCTGACCTATATAGAATTAATGAAAAATACATTCCATTAGTTAGGCTAATGAAAGAGGCAGGTTTATTAAAAGAATGTGCAACCTGGGAAAACTGGGAGAAATTTGCTCATCGTCTAGGATTTAAGAGTGGTGGAGACCTTCTTAAAACAATCGAGGGAATGACTCCCGAATCTGCAATGACAATTAAAGGTGCATTAATAGAAGTAGATGTTTATTCTAGAGTCGATGAATTGCGTGGATATATGGAAAGAGCTTTAAATGAGGCTGGTATTAGAAAAGGCTCACAATTGTATGCTGATATGATGGAAGCAGTTTCTGCTAAATTTGGTAAATCAGAACAAAAAAGAAATTATAGTCAGTCATGATACTTCTTCACTATCCTATACCACTTGTAGAAACTAACTGATTACAATTCAAATGGTACTATAGGATGCGACATTGCATATGCTGTCTGTTCAGGACTCATTTTAGTAAGTCTGTTATCAATCCTTCTTAAAATATGAACTCTACCTGTTAAATCTAAATAGGCGTCTGCAATTAGTGATAGTCTATCAGGATGAATTTTTTTAATCGCATCTACTAATTCATTTGGAACAGGATTGCTTGTTTTACTCAAATAAATTATTTCAGTATATTCTCCTGTGTCGCATAATAACTCCTAAACCAATATAATATACATGTCTTCAAGAAACTGGAAAGAGTATAATGAACAGCTTGTCCGAAGAGGAGAGGCATTGCTTGACTTTGATTTCTTGAAGGGATGGGGTGTTGAGTTAAAGGAAATGAATGCTGGTAAAAGAGGGAAGCCATACGATTATCCCTTGTCGTACATTCGGTTCTTGGCTTTCATCTACGTTGCGTTTAACCTGCCATACAGGCAACTGGAAGGTTTTATAAGAGCTATGATAAGGCTTAATCCCAGATTAGAGAAGCCAGACCATGCAACGATACACAGAAGAGTAATGAAGTTAAACCTTAATCTGAGCGATAGCTTGAAAAAGCCTGGCAAGCCGATAACGATAGCAGTTGATGCTTCTGGCATCAAGGTCACAAACAGGGGTGACTGGATAAGGAAGAAGTGGAAGAAAGAGAAGAGAGGCTTTCTGAAAATACATTTTGCTGTCGATACTAAGAAACGACGGATAATATCGATGGAAGTCACTGATGAAAGGACAGGCGACATAAAGAAGTTCAAGTCGTTGGTTAAAGGTTCTGGTAGAGTGAAGAAAGTACTGGCTGATGCTGCTTATGACTCGAGGGATAATTTTTCTTTTCTTAAAGAGAATGGTATAGAAGCTGGAATAAAGCCGAGGAAAGTTGAAGTCGTGCCGAAAGGTTGGATAGACTTGAAAGGAAGAAGGCCTAGTGTTAAGGCAAGAGGTAATATTGCTAGGAAGAAAGAAGTTGTTGCATACAGCATGAATCAAGAACAATGGAAGAAAAAGAAAGGATATGGACAGAGATGGAGCGTGGAATCAGTATTCTCAGCCTTCAAGAGGATATTCGGGGAACATGCAAGGGCTAAAGAATTCGATAACATGGTTAGGGAAATGAGGATAAAGGCATTCGTTTACAATTTCTTAGCCAGTTGTTGAATGAAAAAATAAGATTTTTGATTGAGAGTGTTGATAATTGTTAAAAATTGATTAATGCGACACAGGAGTATATTCTAGATATGATTGATGGATTGAACCAATGTACTTTCCACCTTTCCATTCAACTATTACTCCTGTTGATTTTGGTACATGATATGGTTGTTCTGCTTTTTCTGTATCCAATAACCTTCTAGCAATCTTTTCCCAATCTATTGGTTTTTCCATAAAATTAAGAAAAGAGTGAAAGATTTAAGTCTTTCCCTAAGAACAAAACCCTATCTCATGTCCATTCCTTCAACAACAACCCTATCCCAACACCGAAGAACAACCCAGCAATGATCAAGAACTTGACTGAGTTGTTCAGAGAAGACAATGCACGGCTGTACAGTTCTAACGATGAAATATCGGTAACATTGCCATCTCTTATCTTCATGTTTTCTTAAAAAACGAGACAAAAGCCTCGATAAACCTTCCTACAACCGAAACATTTTCAGAGAAATACACTTTTGGATAAACAGCCTCCCTCGACATTAAAAAAACAAAGACTAATAGCAAAACAAATAAAATTCCTAATATTAAAGATTGGTTTAAACTTAATTTCCTCATATGCATAATTTATTATTCCAAGAAATAAAATTAATTAGTGGTATCATGAGAAAAGGATTGTCGCCATTAGTAGCAACTGTTATGTTGATAGCGATTACTCTTGGTGTATCAGCACTGTTAGGTAGTTGGTTCACTTCTACGATAATAATGGGAACCATTGAGTTGTACAATTTTTCAACTCTAATTAAGATAAACAACACATTCTACAGCAACAACACTGGTGGACCAGATTCAACCGACCCATTAAACCCAGGGGAACAGACAATTTTGATTTATTATTGTAGCAATTCAATATGTACAGCTAACAAGACTGTCGAAAAAGTAAGAATAAGTCCTTATAATTGTCCTCAGGCATGGACAGAAACCAATATTGGAAAATCTTGTACTTAATCTCCTTTCTTTTTCTTACTCACTTCTATGATAGTCTCGCCTAAAAGATTGCATTTTCTAGTGAATTTATTGTCCACATCCAAAACCTTTCTCACAACATCCCTGTATTTATTTTCTTCCTCGTTTTTGTACTGTTGTAAATCATTCTCTAAGCTGAAAATTCTGCTGTAACATTCTGATTGTCGTCTGTTCATGTTTTTAACCCCGTCTTCGAGTGTTGTCATGTCTATAGACTCTAGCACATGTCTTATCCTTTTCATTCTTTTTTTGTTCAATTCCTGGTTGTACAGAACAATTCCTGTTAGAATGATGAGGACAAACAGTAATGTCAAAATAGAACTCTCATAATTGGTTATCGTGATAGCTAAGAATATTATGGCTAAAAACCATATCAACCAAGTGATCCTGATTAGAGCGGACACACTAACACTTGTTACTCTTTAGTGAAGAAAAACTTAAGTAGTTGATTCTTATTTCAATTTATCGTCGTATTTTCCCTCATCTATCTCTTTTAGGATTTCTTTTGGGTTCTTCCCCTCGACTGTCAACGGCATACTAACAACAGATGCAACTATTTCCTTCAAAGCCTTTTTTGTATCTTTTGCGAGTAGACTATCCCTCTTCATCTTCATTATTTTTATGCAATGATCGATCGTCAAATCACCGACAATTACTCGTACTTTCTTTTCAACAGGAGTTTCTGTTGCAGCTGGAT
>JAPLUX010000144.1 GCA_026397455.1 Candidatus Aenigmatarchaeota archaeon
CATTATTTTGGTACTATGAACTATTCTGGTTAAAAAGTCAAGATTTATTTTAGAATTCTTTCACGTCTGGAACATAATCCATATATTCTCCGCATACATCCTGAAAATCCAAATCGCTGATTGAGTCAGCATAACAATCGGATTCATGTGAATCAGCCTTATTTTTTAATGCATCAATGAATACTAAAATATGACCATAAGCTGCCAAATTTTCCTCATCAGCTCTATAATACGCTTCTGGAATTTTGTTAATGACAGCGGTTAAAAATCCGCCTGGTTGGCATCCCTGGACGAAATACCGATAAAGTGCGCCTAACGTATGTTCTGGTACTGATAGTTTCATATATTTATTTGTTAAAATGTTATACCGCCTGAACAAATCCGATTACCAAAGCGGCAATCATAATCATTAGCGTTAAAACTCCAAGAATGTTCTTAATAGTGTTATTCATTATTTTGGTACTATGACAGTTTCTGGTTAAAATGTCAATACTTTTTTAGAAGTATTTTTTGTAACGATTTGGCACATCTTATATAGTAATTTTGTGGCTGACGTATTTCTTAGCAGCTTCATTCAACTCGACATATCGCTTATCATAAGTTAATGTCGAGGGGTTTAAATGATGTGAAGCGGCTTGATACATCATTTCTTTAAGGATATGTGCAGCATCATTTCCTTCAAGGTACCCCAAACTAGCACCATCATGACGTGCTGTAGCACGAAAGTTACCGTTCTTGATTTGTTCTAATATAATGTTAATCATGATGGTACTATTACAGGTTCTGGTTAAAATGTCAATCACTTTTTTAAACTTGCTTTAAGATTTTTGCAGCAAGTTCTATACCTTCTCGAACTTCTTCTAAATCACCATCACTCGACCAACGAGTAATTATTCCCAATTCTTGCCCTGCGACAATACAAGCCACGACTAGAGTATCATAAGGCTTACGAGCGGTTTTACAAAAGTTTTTTTCCGATACAGTGCGCTTTATTGAGAATGTTTCATGGCTTTCATCGTTTTCGTCCGAGCCGTTAATCCATACTCGCTTTTCATTTAGCTCAGGATTGCCTTCGCCGAACCCGTCAGCAATCTTAATACCTCTAGCATTTTCATGCTTGATTGCTAATGATACAAACTGGATAAACTTGTCCCAGTTGGCGTGATTCTTAGAAGTTGACCAGTAATGTGTGTAACCGATATGTTTCCCTCTTTCGAGTTCTCCGTTTTAATTGTTGATATTAGAATAATACTGAATTTTTTATAAAAAGTCAATAAATATTTATTTTCAATGTAAATAGTGTGGTATCCCACTATTTACTTATATGAGCAAAATATGCAAAAAATGTAATATAGAAAAAGAGTTGAGCGAATTCTATTACCATCGTACTAGAAAATATCACATGAATTCATGCAAATCATGTAATACAAAAACCTGTTTAGAATATAAACACAGGATTAGAAAGTTAAATAACATTGAATATCAAATAAGAAGTAGGGCTGGCGATATAAAAAGAAGAGCTAAAGCTAAAAATGTACCGTATGAAGAAAAAATGTTTAATACTCTTATGGATATATATCATAAACAAAATGGCGTATGCTATTACACAGGACTGAAATTAGATCCTAGCGGCTTTCATGATGAAAACCCATATTGTTTCGTAGTTGATAGAAAAGTTCCTGAAAAAGGATATGTGAAAGAAAATATGGTATTATGCTGTAATTGCATAAACCGTATAAAATCTTCATATTCAATA
>JAPLUX010000161.1 GCA_026397455.1 Candidatus Aenigmatarchaeota archaeon
CCAATAAAGCATGATAAAGCACTTCTAAAAAACCTATACCATAAGCTAATCGATATACTTCTTTTAAATTAGGATCAATTTCTAGTTGAGATAAAGAAGCAGAAGATTTATCTATTATATCATCTATGTAACTCACACTTCTACAAATAAGATCATTCACAACACAACAGTCCACTATATTATTTTCATTGATTTTTAGTTCCATACCTAATAAATAATTTATGATAGAAATGGGAACTGTCTGTTTTACTTTTAAAACCTCGTTAGGATAAGTTACTTCATTAGCATATCTTTTAATCGTACTACTAACTAGATCTAATTGTTTTTTAAGATAGGGTAAGTTAGGGGATATTTTTTCAAGTAACATTAGAGAACATTAAAAACTAAATTTTTTAAATAGATAGGTTAAATAACCCTCGTCAGCGCTCGAACCCTCCAAAAATTTACTCTTCGTTTTAAACGTTCATGTAAAATCTACTTAATCTAGTTAAAATAAAATTATATCCTTCATTAAGATACATAATATTATGGTGAAA
Organism: Candidatus Aenigmatarchaeota archaeon; assembly: GCA_026397455.1. Lineage (GTDB taxonomy): Archaea > Aenigmatarchaeota > Aenigmatarchaeia > CG10238-14 > CG10238-14 > JASEGC01. The sequence goes on from JAPLUX010000161.1 coordinate 537, forward strand.
TAATGGCTTGGATAGTAGAAATAGGTTATAAGAATAATGTGACAGACCCAGTAGGTTTTCTGACGAAAAAGGAGATAGAGGATTTAGGCATAGAAGGGATAGAAGACGTGAAATCGATAAGCACGTACATGATCGATGGTGAGGTTACAGAAAACGAAGTGAAAAAAATCTGTGAAGAGTTGTTATCAGACAATCAAATCCAACATTACAGTTACAGCGATAAAAAGATCGAAACGACTAAGGATGAATTCCATAATGCATGGTTAGTAGAAGTTTCCTTTAAGCAAGGAGTAACAGATGCCGTCGGGTTAAGCACGTTGAACGCCATCGAAATTCTAGGAGTGGAAGGCGTAAGAAACGTCAGCGCTGGCAACAAGTATTTGATTATCGGTGATATCACAGAGGAAAAAGTCAAAAAAATATACCCGACAGATGCTGAGATGGAAACGATAGCACAGACATGGTCTGAACACTGCGTGCATAAAACATTCAAAGGAGTGATTAAAACTTCTGACGGTGACGTTAACGGTTTGTTGAAGACTTTTATCATCAAAGCGACTGATGAGTTAAAATTGCCTTGGTGCAAAATCGTATTCAAAGATAACGCCGGGATAATTGAATTTGATGAGGATTATGATATTGCGATGAAAGTCGAGACACATAATCATCCCACAGCCTTAGACCCTTACGGTGGAGCTGGCACTGGTTCTGGTGGTGTCTTCAGGGACGTAATGGGCGTCGGCGCTAAGCCTATTCTATCGACTGATATTCTGTTCTTCGGCCCTATCGACTATCCGTTTGAAAAATTACCGAAAGGTGCGATGCATCCTAAAAGGTTGATGAAGAGAGCTGTCGCCGGTATCAGGGATTATGGAAACAAGATGGGCATACCGACTGCTAACGGCGGAATAGGCTTTGATGAAGGTTACGTTGGCAATCCTTTAGTCTATGCTGGTTGTGTTGGTATATTGCCGAAAGGAAAATACATAAAAAATCCTAAAAAAGGGGATAAGATTCTTTTAGTCGGAGGTAAGACTGGAAGGGACGGTATACATGGCGTAACGTTTGCCTCGGTAGAGTTGACGACTGAATCTGAAAAAATATCGAGTGCGGCAGTTCAGATTGGAAACCCGATAGAACAGAAAAAAGTCTTGGACGGGTTGTTGAGAGCAAGGGACGTCCATAAGAAACCATTGTATTCTGCTGTTACTGACTGCGGTGGTGGAGGATTATCGTCAGCAGTAGGGGAGATGGGAAAAGACATTGGAATTGTTGTTGATTTAGAAAAAGTACCGTTAAAATATGCTGGGTTAGAGCCATGGGAGATTTGGATATCCGAAGCTCAAGAGAGAATGTTGTTAGCTGTACCGAAAGAGAATGTTGAAGAAATATTGAAAATTTTTGAGAATGAAAATTCTGAGGCAACCATTATCGGGGAGTTCACAGGAGATAAAAAACTTGTTCTGAGATACAATGGGAAAGTTGTTGCTGATTTAGACATGGATTTTGTCCATGAAAAAATTCCCAGAGTCGTGAGAAGAGCTAAGTGGAAGAAAGAGAAATATCCTGAACCTGATTTTCCTGATAAAAATGACCTGACAGAAGATTTGAAAAAGATTTTAGCATGCCCTAATGTTGCCAGTAAGGAATGGGTCATCAGACAGTATGATCATGAAGTCCAAGCGAAGACTGTGATAAAACCTTTACAAGGAATAAAAATGGATGGACCTGGGGATGCATGCGTTCTCAAACCTGTTGCTGACAGTTGGCGTGGAATCGTTGTATCGAACGGAGTTAACCCAAAATATTCGATCGACTCTTACAACATGACTTTATCCGCTATAGATGAAGCAATCAGGAACAACATATGCTGTGGTGGAAGAAGGATTGCTTTACTCGATAATTTCAGCTGGGCTAATCCCGAGAAAGAGGATAAGTTGTGTCAATTAGTCGAATCGTGTAAAGCATGCTATGATGGTGCTAGAATTTTTGAAACGCCGTTCATCTCGGGAAAGGATAGCCTTTACAATGAGTACGTTGATGGTGGAAAGACTGTGTCGATTCCTTCAACGCTGTTGATTTCTGCGATCGGTATAATACCGGATGTTAGAAAAGCTGTGACGATGGACGTGAAAGATGCTGGGAATTCAATCTACATGATCAATGAGACAAAAGATGAACTTGGCGGTTCACACTATTACATGATTCATGGCTTCAAGGGTAACAATGTTCCGAGTGTTGATTTGAAAAAAGCTAAAAAATCTTTTGATGCGTTGATAGAAGCTATGGATAAAGGTCTGATAAGAGCGTGCCATGATTGTTCTGAAGGGGGGATTGGAATTGCTGCTGCTGAAATGGCGTTTGCTGGAGAGTTAGGAATGAAGATAGACTTAAAGAAATTTCCTTGTAACCTTAAGAGAAATGATAAGATTCTTTTCTCTGAATCTAATTCCAGGTTTTTAGTCGAAGTCAAGAAAAAAGATGAAAAAGAATTCGAGAAAATCATGAAAGGGAATGTTTTTGCTAAGATTGGAGAAGTTACTGCTGATAAAAAACTTACTGTTAATGGATTGAATGGAAAACCTGTTGTCGATGAGAATGTGAATGAATTGAAGAAAGTGTGGAAGAGTACGTTTGATTGGTGAAAGTATGGATAAAAATTTACCAATTTATTTTGGCTTGATAATAGCAGCTCTCATATGGGGCAGTACATTCGTTGCAGTCAAAGACCTTTTAAAAGAAATGAACCCGATCCTATTGGTCTTCACTAGGTTTGCAATCGCTTCTGTCATATTCTTACCCCTGATAAAATTTTCTTCAAAAAAAACAGAAAAAATGACTAAGAATGAATTTTTGAAATTAATCCTGTTGGGCTTCTTTGGGATAACACTCCTTTACATCTTTCAATACGTCGGTGTCAACTATACGACTGCCACGATTTCATCCGTGATAATCATGTTCGACCCAGTTATAATCATCATACTCTCTTCCATTTTCTTGAACGAAGTTTTTAAGAAGAAAAAAATTATCGGTGTGTTGCTAGCGTTATTGGGTTCTTTTATCCTGATAACAAACGGCGATTTTAACTTTAGTGCCCATTTGAACGATTTCATCGGGAGTTTCTTCGTAATTTTGGGTGAATTATGCTGGTGTTCATACGTAATTCTGGGTAAGAAAATCCTGTCAAAGTATTCGCCCATGCTCGTGATAGGATACTCTACGATTTTTGGGACTATTTTTCTATTCCCAATAGCAGTAGTTTTAACTCCTATATTTACACTCCCAACGGTTTCTCTATTAAATTGGACGTTGATACTATACTTGGCAGTTTCTGGAATAGTCGCATATTTTTTCTGGTTTTATGCCCTGAAAAAACTTTATGCGTCCAAAGTATCGATGTTCGAGTATTTGATACCCGTTTTTTCGATAATCATGGCTGCAATCTTTCTGAAGGAAATCATAACAGTTTACATAGTATTAGGTGGGGTTGCTGTCATACTCGGGATAAATTTAGTGCAGAGGGATTGGTAATATGAACGAAGCGAAAAAATATTACAATGAGCTAGCCAAAAAGTACGATAGTTATGTTCCTATGCTACCACAATACAGACATTTAACGAATGAAATAGTCAAACAAATAAAAGCCGATAAAAATTCTAGAATACTTGATGTTGGGGTTGGAACTGGGTTTTCTGCCACGTGTATTTTTAATAAGCACAAATCGAAGATGTTTGGAGTTGACATATCTGAAGAGATGTTGAAAAAATGTGAGAAAAACATACAAGATTTAAAAACTGAATTCGTTCTAAAGAAAGAAAATGCCACAAAACTTAGTTTTGAGAATAACTACTTTGATTACGTCGTCTCTGTTTTCACATTACATCATTTAGAAGACAATAAAAAATTAGTTGCTCTTAAAGAAATTTTTAGAGTTCTAAAGAAAAATGGTAAACTAATCATTGGAGAAGTTTTAGTTGATGTTGAAGGTGATTTAAACAATCAAAAAAGACTAAAGCATATCCTTGAAAGATGGAGTTATGCTAGTATGAATGCATTAAAATAT
>JAPLUX010000104.1 GCA_026397455.1 Candidatus Aenigmatarchaeota archaeon
AGGCTCGTTCCGAAGATGCCATGAGCATCATCGACACCTTCTCCATAGACAAACACCGATGGGTCAGATTCCATACACTGCTGAATCGCCTCTCGAATTGCATTCTTCGCACTAAGTTTTCTCATATGAATACATCCTCTAGTAACTCGCAAGCATCAGGAAGCGGGCTTTTTCTGCCAAATTCAACTGCTTTATTGACCAAATGTTGTATCTTCTCGTTCATGTTCATTAGCTTTTGCTTCGTCATGATTCCTTCGTTTAGTAAGTATTTTTCATAATTCTTAATCGGGCATTTCTTTTTCCATTCTGTAAGCTCTTCTTCCGGTCGTATCCCCTCTCCAACGTCCTCGGTGACACCGATATGTGCCTTCCATCGGTATGAAACTGCCTCGATAAAACCTGGGCCGTGACCTTGTTTTGCTCGTTTTACCATTTTCTCTGTTGTCTGATATACTTTCAAGACATCGTTCCCATCGATTTTTTCCCCAGGAACACCAAACGCGATTGCCCGGCCAGGAAGATTATCAACTGCTTGTCGGGTCGTTATCTTTGAGTTAATTGCATAGAAATTGTTTTCGCAGATAAAAATCACTGGGAGTTTTTTTAAAGCTGCAAAATTGTATGATTCATAGAGTACTCCTTCATCCGTGGCACCGTCACCAAAGAAAGCAACCGAAACATTTTTCTTGTTCTGCATTCTGAAGGCAAGCGCAGCACCGACAGCGATCGGGATACTGCCACTGACAATCGATGAACTTCCCATATGTCCGACACTTGTATCAATCAAATGCATCGATCCCCCCTTACCACAGCTACATCCATCGATTTTACAATACATCTCTGCCATGAATCTGTTCAGATCACCGCCTTTTGCAAGATAATGTCCATGGCTCCGATGATTGCTGAAGACGACGTCTTGTTTAGTTAACGCGGCACAGACCCCTGTCGCAATAGCTTCCTGTCCTATGTAGAGATGAAATGGTGTTTTCATCATCTGTTCAGGATGCAACTCAACAAGTTTTTCTTCAGCCAGTCTGATGCATAACATCATCTCGTACATTTCAATGATTTTTTTTGCTGGTACCTCTATTTTTACATTCCATGCTGCTTCTCGCTTCTGCATACTGATCATCTCATACCTTAAAATTCAATAACTGCTCTCCCGACACGACCAGCTAGAATCGCATCGATCGCCTCGTTAATCCTATCTAGTTTATACCGATGAGTAATCAACTCGTCGATTTTCAACTTTCCTGCTTTATAGAGTGCGATGTATCGGGGGAAATCCCGATCTGGGTAGGTGTTTCCACCGAGGCATCCGGTTAATCGTTTTCCACTGTGAAACACGTCAAATGGATCAATCGACATCTTCTTCCCGCTAGGTGGGACACCAATAAGCGTGACAAGCCCTGATTGGTTTGCTGCTTCGTACGCCTGCTCCATCGTTTCATTTCTTCCCACGGATTCAAATGAATAATCTACGCCTTTTCCATCAGTGAGTTCTTTGATTTTTGCAATTGGATTGCCTTCTTTGGGGTTGATGTAATGGGTTGCGCCAAAGGATTTTGCGATTTTCTCTTTGTCTTTTGCAGGATCAACAACAATAATTTTGAGTGCGCTAAGGAGTGCTGCACCCTGGATGATGTTTAATCCAACGCCACCTGCGCCAAAGACCGCGACGGTACTTCCCGCCTCGATTTTCGCATGGTTGAGAACGGCACCAACCCCGGTACTCACCGCGCACCCAAGGAGTGCTGCTGGCGCCGGTTTGATGTCTTTACTGATTTTTGTTATTCTATTCTCCGAGGCAACCGTAAATTCCTGAAATGTGGTAATCCAGCCTGCGTTCACCTTTTGTTTTCCCTTCATATACGTCGGGGTTCCAGATTGGAGACCTGATCCTTTTATCCAAGAGAGAGCGACGTAATTCCCTGGCTTCACTTTGGTGACTCCAGGCCCAATCGCTTCTACGACGCCTGCTCCTTCATGGCCTAAAGTGTGGGGGAGAAACGGATCAGAGCCTCGGTGCCCTTGAATCTCTTCGATTTGTTTATGACAGATTCCTGTCGCCTGAATCTTGACGAGGACTTGACCGAAATTTGGCTCCGGTAATTCGAGTTCTTCGATCACAAGTGGTTTATTCAGTTCATATAAAACCGCTGCTTTCATTTTCATAGTGTTTTGCCTTCAATCCGTTTAGTAATTCTGGAGAAGCTTTTATCTCCATATAAAATTTTGTAGGATATACATTTTCACTATAAATATATAACTCTATAGACAGATAAACACTCCCCTGTTCTTTAGTATTAATTGTCATATTTAAAAGGATATGATTCATGTTATCTTTTAGGGCAAGTAGATGAAAATTCTTATTATTGGGTGTGGTCTGTTAGGCATGAAACTGTATGAAAATTTACGCAAAGAGAAGTATGATGTGTATGGTACTTTTTATGAGCATCCAATTGAAAATGATCATTGTTTTCGACTTGATATCACTAAGATACCCGATGTCAATCATCTTATAAATAAAATCTCTTCGGATATCATTGTTCATACATCTGCTGTCACGAATGTCGATGAGTGTGAAAGAGATAGAAAGAAAGCTTCGTCTGTGAATGTTCAGGGTACTAGAAATGTGGCCTATGCTGGAGGAAAGATTGGTGCTACTGTAGTGTATATTTCAACTGATTATGTGTTTGATGGTGAACAAGGTTTTTATAAGGAGGCGGAATGAGTGAATCCCATAAATTATTATGGGTCCACAAAACTTGAAGAGGAGAAAGTTGTTGCTGGGTTATGTCATCATTTTATTATAGCACGAACATCTGTTCTTTATGGGGATCGTAAAAATAATTTCGCCTCATGGTTAGTAGAGAAATTACAAAAAGAAGAAGACCTTACTGTAGTTGATGATCAGTTTGTGTGTCTCCTACGTTGAATGAGGATCTCGCTGAGCAGTTGATTGCATTGTTTGAGGCTGATGAATTAGGGGTGTTTCATACGGCAGGAGGGGAACGTATCAGCAGATATGCGTTTGCATGTATGGTATCGGATGTGTTTGATTTAGATAAAAGTCTAATTGTCTCTGGGCATATAAATGATATGAAGTGGGTTGCTCGAAGACCAAAGGATTCTTCTCTTGATGTATCAAAGATTTTAAAAATCAAGAGACCATATACCGTTTAGCAGGCTGTGCGTCTCTTAAGAGATGAATTACGAGTTAAGAAATAAAAAGATGTCTTGAAACTAAGAAAAACTATTGTTTTATTGACATAAACCACCGCATAAAGAGATGATAATAATGAAACATGTCTCTATAATTATAGTTAATTGGAATAAAAAAGATCAACTAGAGCTCTGTCTTTCATCATTGAAAAAAACGAAATACGATAATTTCTCAGTGGTGGTTGTAGATAATGGTAGCAAGGATGGTTCTGCGAATATGGTAAAACAACGTTTTCCTATGATGGATTTAATTGAAGAAAAAGAAAACTTTGGTTTTTCAAAAGGGACCAATATCGGAATTAAATATGCGATTACAAAATATAATCCGGATTTTATTTTGTTACTGAATAATGATATAGAAATTAGGGAAGGGAAATGGTTAAATATCTTAGTAGAAATAACAAATAAAGATGGGGTAGGTATTGCATCATGCAAATTGCTTAATCCAGATGGAACGATACAGTACGCCGGTTCTATATTAACAGTCTTTGGATGGAGGCAATATACATCCGATATATTTACAGAAGATACGCCAATGGATATGGTAATAGGTGCATGTTTTCTTATTAAACGTGAGGTAATAGAAACCATCGGATTATTAGATGAAGGGTTTACTCCGTATTTTTGGGAGGAAACCGATTATTGTGCTAGGGCGAGAAAAGCAGGATATAAAATTATCTATACTCCTAGAACTACTGTGATTCATTATGGAAGTGTATCTCTTGGTGATCTTCTAAAAAAATCAGAGAGCTATGATTATGTTAGGTTTTATGTTTCTCAGAAAAATCGTATACGATATCAGTTATTGAATTTCCCATTGTATAAAATAATCGTTGCTAGTCTTCATCAGAAATACTTTCCGTTCGTTCATATATTCCTGGAAAAAAAAGATAAATCAAAAAGGTATGCATTAAATAATCTTGTATTCACAAAACACACTCGTAGGAGATTACAATATTTCTTTAAGGCATATTTGATTAACATAAAAAATATAAAAGAGATTATGTATAAAAGGTCACATAGAATTGAAAAAATATGGGAATAAATAGGGTTACGGAAAATGAAATGTCTTCGCTATGGAATTGAATATAGAGGTGGTTTACCATAAAAGGTTTGGTGTTATCAGGTGGTTTAGGTACACGGTTGCGTCCATTGACATATTCTCAGCAGAAGCAACTTATTCCTGTGGCGAATAAACCGATTTTATTTTATGCTATTGAGGATTTGATTGAAGCAGGTGTTCATGATATTGGTATTATTGTTGGGCCAAATAAGAATCTAGTTATTGAAACTGTCAGGAGTGTTGAATGGGATGCAAATATTAAGTTTATTCAACAAGAGGCACCTCTTGGTATTGCCCATGCAATAAAGATTTCTAAGGATTTTATTGGTGATGATTCTTTTATTATGTACCTTGGTGACAATATTCTTAAAGACGGTGTTGTTGATCAGGTTCTAGATTTTGAGAATTCTGATTGCGAATGCAGCATTCTTTTAATGAAAGTGGATAATCCGGAGGCTTTTGGTATTGCCTTATTGAATGATAACAATGAAGTTGTTAAACTTATAGAGAAGCCAAAGAATCCACTTTCTAACCTTGCCGTTATTGGTGTTTATTTGTTTCGTTCTAAGGTTTTTAATGCTGTTGAAGAGATAAAACCTTCAAATCGTAATCTTTTAGAAATTACCGATGCGGTTCAATGGTTAATTGATCACGGTTATAAAGTGAAATCTACTCTTGTGACAAAATGGTGGAAAGACACAGGTAAACCTGAAGATATTCTAGAAGCTAATAGACTGATTTTAGATGATTTAGATCCAGAGACAAGTGTAAAGGTGAAGGGAAAAATTAGAGGAAGAGTATCAATTGGTAAAGGAACTAAATTAAACGAAAATTCAGTGATAAAGGGCCCGGCGATTATAGGACGAGATTGTCTTATAAAAGATAGTTATATTGGTCCTTATACTAGTATTGGTAACAATTGTAAGATAATAAACTCAGAATTAGAGGATTCAGTAGTGATGGATGGAGTAAAGCTCGTAAATATCGGAAATATTATTGATAGTTTGATTGGGAGAGATGTAACAATGGAGAAAAATAATAGTTTACCAAAAGGAAATAAATTTATTATTGGTGATAGCTCACGGGTAAGACTAGAATGAAAGTAGCCATTATTGGGTCGACTGGACAGCTTGGGAGTGATATTTTAGAAGTCTTTGGAGAAGAAGCTATCCCTCTTTCCCACGACGAGATAGAAGTAAAAGATATCAATAGTTGCAGAAGAGTTTTAAAAGATGTTGATACTGTGATAAATTGTGCCGCATATATAAATGTAGATCAGAGTGAAGACCATCCAGATGAAGCCTTTATGGTAAATGCAATTGGTGCAAGGAATGTAGCTCTGATATGTAACGCGAGAAAAATGAAATATGCTCATATAAGTACGGATTTTGTATTCGATGGAAATGTATCTTCTCTAAGAGGTTCATCGCAATTTAATAGAAAGAAAAAATCTTATCATGAAGATGACGAACCGAACCCGATTAACACTTATGGGCTGAGCAAATATGCTGGGGAGATTTTTATTAGAAATTATTGTACAGAATTTTATATTATACGAAGTGCAAGTCTCTATGGAAAAAAAGGTGCAAGGAGAAAAGGAGGTAACTTTGTAGAATGGATGATTGAAAAATCAAATAATAATGAAATAATAAAAGTTGTAGATGATGTTATAATGTCTCCAACATATACGAAAGATGCAGCAGAAATGATAAAAGACATAATCGAGACCAAGCTTCCTTATGGCATCTATCATGTCGCTAACCGAGGGTACAGCAGTTGGTTTGAGTTTGCAAAGGAGATTTTTAAAATTTTAGAAATTAATGCGAAGCTTTTTCCAATAAAGTTAAGTGAACTTAATAGAAAAGCGAGACGACCGAAGTTCTCAGCGCTTGAAAGTAAAAAATTAAATAAATTTGGACTTAAAATGAGACGTTGGGAAGATGCTTTGAAAGATTATTTAAATGGATGAATGACATGTTACCTGGGATAAAAATTTATAACATAAAAAAAAATGTAGATGAAAGAGGTTTTTTTGTAGAACTTCTCAGACATGATTGGAAAAATTTTATTGAAAATGATCGTATCGTACAAGTAAATTTTTCAATAAGTTACCCCGGAGTAATTAGAGCATGGCATCGACATTCTAGAAAGCAGGTTGATTATATCTGCGTTGTAAAAGGAGATCTTAAGGTTTGTGCATACGATGATAGAGCGAATTCTAAAACAAAAGGCCAATTAGATGAGTTTATTTTAGATAGCGAACAGCTTCAGATTATTAGAATCCCTGGATTTTACTGGCATGGGACAAAATGTATAGGAAATGAACCATCAATAGTCCTTTATTTTGTAACAAGACTTTATGATTACGTAAATCCAGATGAGGAAAGAAGACCATTCGATGACCCTTCCATAATTAATCCAAAGACAGGTGAACAATATAACTGGAATAAAATATAAAATAAATATAGCAGAAAATCACTTTAAACATAATACAAAATGCAGAGTATGCGGAAATGAAAAATTGCATAAATTCCTCTCATTAGGTCCTACTCCATTAGCCAATAGTTTTTTGAGAAAAAATCAATTAGACAAGACAGAAGATTTTTATCCACTTGATGTGTATTTTTGTAGCAACTGTTCTCTTGTTCAATTATTAGATGTAGTCTCTCCTAAAGTGTTGTTTAAAGAATATCCCTATATAACTGGTGCTTCAAAGCCAATGCGGATCCATTTTAATGGTCTCACAGAAGATGTATTTGAAAATTATAAAATTAGCAAAGATGGCTTAGTGATAGACATTGGAAGCAATGATGGTACACTACTCAAATGCTTCTCAAAGTTTGGTCTACGTATATTAGGTATCGAACCAGCTTCAAATATAGCGCGACTGGCAGAGACAAACAAAATACCGACTGTGAATAAGTTTTTTAATGAGAATTGCGCTGTGAACGTTTATAAAGAATCTGGTCCTGCAGATATAATAACAGCAACAAATGTTTTTGCACATACAGATAATTTGGAAAATATTCTACGTG
>JAPLUX010000146.1 GCA_026397455.1 Candidatus Aenigmatarchaeota archaeon
CGAAGTCTTCCACGCTGACAATTTCGTAAAGTTTCTTATCTAACTTGCGGCTAACTGCATCCGTCCCGTCTTGTAGGAAGTCGATTAATTGGGAATTTGTGGCCTGAAAAATAACCCATTTACTAGCTGCTAAATCAGTAGCAAATACACCTGATGTATGAGGTTCAATTGTTATGTAAGCAATATTGGCGCTTGTCACAATATCGTTGATTGAATATAGAGTGCTTGTTAGCCATTCACCTCTGATCACTCCCTGTAAATAACGTGTTTGTAATCTATCCATGAGGCTAGGGATAGTTTCAACGGTTCTAGGAGAAGTTTCGTTTGTGCTGTAAGTTCCATCATTATTTAACCATATATTCATTCGCTCTTCGTTAGCTTTAAATCTAACGATTCCTTCATCTGCAGGTAATTGACTCATAAAATCACTCCGTTCTCGTTCACTACGTTATTGATGAGATCCAAATCATTTTGATAGTATCTGGTATCATAATTTATCGATTTGATTGTGGCTGAAAAAGGCGAACGTATATTTTTTTCTACCACCAAAAACTCACTGGCTCGGCCTGGGGAGGTGCCCACAAGATTAAAGACGCAACGGGCGTAAAGGTCGTAATCAACCGCCAAGGGAAGCCTCGGTGCCGCAGCAAGCACAAGCTTTCGGTTAGTGCTACCAGTAGCCACAGCAATTGCCTCCAAGGTTCCATCCACATGTTGTAAAAATAGGTAATTTGTGCCACTATTCAAGGTGACTGCCTGCGATAGAGTTACCTCTAAACCATTCACCGCTAGGATCTCACCATCCTGGACACCCGAGCGGGTTCCATCAGTCACGACGATTTTGTCTTGAAGTATCAATAAATTCGTTTCTTGTGTGCCTTCAAATTCAAGAGTTGTATTTTGGTAACGCAATTTGTTGTAATACCTATTGGCGTGAAAATGAGCTTGAAGTTGAGAGCGTATTCCAATAATCTCAACCTTTCTTGGATTCACAGCGCTCTGATCTGTGGGCAAATAATACGTTACCAAAGTGTCATCATCAGGATTTGTATATTCTAATTCTATTCCGTCATTATCATTATTATTTCCAAATGAAAATGTTCTTACTTCAGTTTTAGGAACTTTATTTCTATGATTGAAAAGCAATGTTGGATTGTTGTTCGCTTTTTCAAATGATAGTTTAATAACGTTCCCTCTTCTATAAGCGATAGAAAAAGCGCAAGATGATATCATACTAACAGTTTCTTCAAAACTCAAATTGTCACTATCAAATGTGTAAGCGAATTCGCTTACTTTGTCACTTCCGAAGTAATCTGCTATTTCAGCTGATGTGTCATAGATCGAATCAAAATCAATTTCAGCTAAAGCCCTATTACCAATAAAAGGATCAAGACATACTGAAGAAAGGATATCTGCAATATCTCGTGTCTCATAAAGAGCTGTTGTGAATGTTGAACCTGATATCCTAGAAGGTAATTTTCGTGTGATCAAACAATTAAATTTTCTTTCTTTCAACGCTAATGCTGATTCGGTTGCTTTACTTACCAAATTGACTGTGGTAACATTACCAAATTCGGTTTTTCCTGTTGATGAAAATGTATACAAATCACGCCATTTAATTTCATCTATCACACTGCCTTGAAAAGTTCGGTTTGTCTCAGTAATTCTTTGCATACTTACTTGTATGTGTCCATCAAATTCAGCTAAGGTTAAAAAAGTGGGTTCCGCTTTGATAGTTATAGCTCTAGTTATTGAATCTTCGGTGCTTCCT
>JAPLUX010000087.1 GCA_026397455.1 Candidatus Aenigmatarchaeota archaeon
TTTATGGAAAAGAGGTGAGTATAAACCGTTAACAACAGAAGAGGGAGTGAAATTAATATCAGAAGCGATGAGTTACATTCCAAGGTATTGCCGTGTTATCCGTGTTCAGCGTGACATTTCTAGTAATAAAATCATTGTAGGAATCAAAAAAAGCAATCTCAGAGAATTGGTTGAAAAAGAATGTGATAGAAAAGGAATAAAAATACAAGAGATCCGATACAGAGAAGTCGGGCATAAAATCGAAAAAGGAATCTTACCAGATATTGATTCTGTTAAATTACGCAGGTTAGATTATGATGCATCTAACGGTAAAGAAATTTTCCTTAGTTTTGAGGATGTTAAGAATGCTATTTTAATTGGATTCTTGAGGTTGAGAATTCCATACAAACCTTTCAGGAATGAAATCGATGAAAAAACTGGTTTAGTGAGAGAATTACATGTCTTCGGTCAAACTGTACCTATAGGATCGATAAAACAACATGCATGGCAACACAAAGGGTTTGGGAATAGTTTGTTGAAAGAAAGTGAGAGAATAGTAAAAGAAGAATTTGATATAAATAAGATGGTTGTTATAAGTGGAATCGGTACTAGAAAATATTATGCAAAGTTTGGCTACAAAAAAGATGGGCCTTTTGTTTCTAAAAAATTATGATTTATTTCACTAATATTTTGTGAGTTTCCTTGAAGCATTTTGGTGCAATTATTCCTTTGCATCCGTCAAGAAGTATGGCAATTTTCGGTGCAACTTCTGTGTATTCTTTTTCATCTTTTAGTCTCATCTTGACTATATAATCCCATTCTCCAACCAAAAAATGAACTTCTTGTACTTCTGGTATTTTCGCTAATTTAATAGCAATTTCATCTAAATCTGTCTCTTTGTGGAATTTCTTTTGACCTAATTTGAAGGCCACTAAACCTCTGTCAACCTTTGCTGGATCTAGTATTCCTGCAAAACCTTTAATAACCCCTAACTTCTTGAATTTCTCTATCTTTGTGTTGACTGTCGATGTCGGTAATCCGAGTTTATGTGCTAGTTTAGTTACTCTTGGTATACAGGCATCTTCTTCCTGGATTAAGTTTAGTAATTTCTTGTCTTCTTCTTTTAGTTTAATTTCCATTCTTTAACCTCCGTATGATATACGTTTTTTATTATGAGAAGTATAAATATTTGTTATCGATTACGTATGACATTCGTTTTTTTAATAAAAAGTGGTTAAATTTTTTGTAAATTTTGTAGAAAAGTTTATCTGGAGTATTTATATAGTCACTCATAAGTGATAAAATGGAATACAAATTACCTCAAGAACTGAGAGGATATGAATTTAGCAAGAAAAAAATTGAAGATGCAAAGAAAGATGGAAAGTTATTACTATTGTTTTTAGCTTATAATGAGAATTGTAATTTGGAATGTCCTTTTTGTTTTACAGAACACGGGATAAAAAGTCGAACAGATTTAAAAAAACAAATAACAGAACCAGAATTACTTACACCAGATGAACTTGAAGGGTTAATCACTCAAGGAAAAAAATTAGGAGTCGAGTCTGTTTGTTTTTATGGAGAAGGTGAACCATTATTAAACAAAAATCTGTTTTTCAGACTCGTTGATCGCTGTAACGAACTTGGAATTACACCAATTTTATTTACAAATGGTACTTTAGTTGATAAAAAAATTGCAAAAAAATTATTTGAGAACAATATATCTGTAGTTGGCAAACTGTATAGTTTAAAACCAGAAATCAACGAATGTCTAACTGGAAATAAAAGAATTTACAAATATGTTAATTATAGTTCTGTTAAGGTTCCGTCACACATAAAATTCTTATTAGAAGCAGGGTTTACCAACACCGATCGTTTTGCTCTAGACACCGTAATTACTTCAAAAAATTATTATGAGATACCCAGCATCTGGAAATGGGAGAGAAATAATGGTATAATTCCTTATGCGGACTTTTTATACCTTCCTTGTAGAGTTACAAAAGAATTAGATGTATCAAAGGAAAAAAGAGAGAAACTATGCAGAAAAATTTGGAGATTAGATAAGGAATTAGGCTATCATTATCCGTTACAAATAGGACCCAAATTGGGGAATAGACACTGTGATGGTAGAGCAACTTTAGTTATCGAGGCTCATGGAATAGCAAAGTTATGTCCGGCAAGTTATATTTTCATTGGAAATGTTCGAAGTGATTCCTTGAAATCCATATTGAAAAAACAAGAAAAAATAAAAATCGATATAGGTTGGAGTTGTGACAATACATGTGTATATTGTGACGCATACAGACAAACAGAACGCATGTATAAAACATAATCTATGTTCGAGATGATAACAAATGATTGAAGATCAAAAACGTCAAAAACGATTAACAAATTTGTTATTTTGTATTAGGTTTTATAATAGAATGACTAGGGAAGCAGTTGTTGCTGGTAATGAAAGAGATGCACAAGATTATCATGAACTTTGTAAAAAAAATGTTTTGGAATTGATAAAAAGCCCTTACGAAAATAGAATTAAACTTACTATGAAGACAATATATGAAACTGGAAAGGAAAAAGCATGTATTCACTGTTTTAAATTGGGAGAATATGCTGATGCCCTGTATAAAAAAGACGAAAAAAAGGCAAGTGAAATAGAAAAAGGATATAGAATACAACCTGAACTTAAAAGTTGTACTGTTATGTTGTAGAAAAACATTTCAAAAATAATTTGATGTGGTGATTGACGCTATGAAAAAAGTAAAAATAAATGATTTGATCATCGGAGAAAAACCAATTCTTCTGTGTACTGTTCTCGAAGAAAATGTTGAATCAACCATAGAGAGTGCTAAGAAAGCATTTGAAAACGGAGCAGACTGTATTGAATTAAGAATAGATAAACTAAAGGACAACTCAATGATCAAGGAAGTTATTAAGAAAATTGAAGAACCAAAGTTGTTAGTTTGTCGACCTAAAGATTGGGATGGTTTTTTTGAAGGGTCTGAAGGAGACAGAGTTGAAAGACTTCTTATAGCTATAGAGAATGGTGCTGACGCAGTTGATGTTGAATTAAAAACTCCTTATAATCTGAGAGAAAAAATAATTAAAAAAGCTAAACAAAAAGGTATTCCTGTATTGATTGCGTATGAAAATTTTGAGAAGACTCCTACTAATGAAGAATTATTGAACATACTCAAAGAAGAACAAAAATTAGGCGCAGATATTGCAAAATTTGCTGTAATCGCAAAAGATTATAATGATATGATCAGAGTATTACAAGTAGTTTTAGAAGCTAAGAAATTTTTAGACATTCCTTTTGTTGCTATAGCGATGGGAAAATTTGGTAGTGCTTCTCGATCATTATCTTGTGTGTTGGGTTCTTCCATGACATATTGTACAGTCGAAAAAGGGAAGGAGGGTGCACCAGGACAACTACCAGTTAAAGATACGAGAATGATTATTGAATTACTATCATAAACATTTCAAAAGCTTTATAGTTCTGATGAAAAATAATACATATGCCAAAAAATTATCAAAAAATTCTGAAAGAAGTTTTAGTTAAAATCAAACCAAGTCAATCACAGAG
>JAPLUX010000079.1 GCA_026397455.1 Candidatus Aenigmatarchaeota archaeon
ATATCATCTATTTAATTCACGTAACTTCACTGACATCGCTAGAAGATATTTCATCATAAACGTTTGAACAGTTGGTTATAACCCGGATCTTATTGTAGTTGTTGGTAATGTTCATGTCAATTACTTGTCTGATAAACGTGTTTCTTTCCCCAGGTTCTAAAGTCATGTTTAAATCTAATTTTTCTCTAGTAGCGTTTGCATAAAAAATTTCAAAGTCTATGTTACCCAATGAGATTAAATCTGTGTTCTCGACTGTCCCTGTTAAATTTCCAGTAGTCTTGTTGTATTTTACATCATCTAGAGCAATACCACCATAACTACACGTGACTTTTTTCTCAGATTGTTCCTGCACTTGTTCAGTAGTAGTCTTGGTAAACGAAGTTATCCATCCGCTGTACAAACCGGCTACTGCTATGGCAAAAGCTATGAGTAGAACAGAAGCTATGAGAGGGGATACACCCTTCATCAATTCACCTGATAACACCATTAGAATAAGTAAATTCTAAAGAAGCTGTAGGACAATTTGTCTTAATCTTTCCACCCGTGAAACCATCTCTGATAGTAACATCATCTAATGGGGATAAAGATTTAATTTCACCTTTATTCAATTCAAAAGAATTTAATGGGACAGGGGGGTCCACTCCAGTATCAGGATAGAAAAGGTATAAATTCTCTAGTTTCAAATCCACAGCCCTTATATTTTCTACTATCAAGAACAAAGTGCCGTTGTCATATTTTGATTCAGGACGAAGCTTAAATTCTGCCCCAAGACAATTAGTTTCGTCATTAACAGTGCTAGATTGATTCAACTTGTTTGAAATGAAACTAGTCGTCCAAAAAGTGAGAATACCAGCTAAACTCATCGTTGCCGCTATCAAAATTACAGCTGCTACGATAGGGGACAATCCTTTTCTCATAATATCTAATTTACTGTTCTCCATATAAAAGTTTTGCTAAATATTAAAATTGTATACCTAATAATATTCATGAAAGGAATATCGAATTTCGTCAGTTACACGTTCACTATATTGTTTGGTTTCACGATTTTGATACTCTTTACTTCACTCATCTACAGTTTTTATGACCAAATTCAAAAAACCAGTATAACTGCCAGTTTAAAACAGGTTTCAACCCAGACAGTTGGTAGTATAGTTCAGCTCTATAATCTAGGCAAAGAATTCAAGACAAACCCTGTAAACTCAACTTCCATCATCATCTCAAACATATCTCTGAACTATCCAGAAAAAATTGGAGATAAGAATTACGAGGTTGAATTGTTATCATCTCCAGGGATATGGAATTCAATCACTAATTTTACCATTGACAGTACAAGTGTAACTGTAATTAAAGAGACTAAATCTTCTTCCAAGATTATCGCTAGAACTACTCAGAGGTCCTTTATCACTTACGAACAAGATTTACCCAATATCCCCATTATTTTACAAGGGAAGTTCAAGTCTGGTGAAAATGATATTCTAATACTTGTTAGGTACAACTACAATGGAACAATAGAAGACAGGATTATTCTTGGTCAATCTGATATAATTGTTGGAATAACTAGCATAAGATAACAAATTTAGTATAAAAAAATAAATATCACTCATGAACTACATCGATTTTGCTATAGCATCTTCAATATTTATCATTTTTTTTGGAGTAGCTTTAATGTTTTCAACGAACTATTTTTCTAATTTATCAAGCTTGACAAAGACATCAGAGTTTAGATCGGTCTCAGAGAATTTTTTCAAGATTTTCTTTGAAAGCAAAGGGACACCTGAGAATTGGGATGATTATTCTAATACTCCTGTTAAGATAGGACTGGCTGAAGAGTTGTACTTGGTTTCTGTTTTAGTCAGAGAAACTAATGGTTCTAGTCGAACGGATGAGCCAGTGACGGCACAGATAATTTTTGATGAGAATTGTCAGAACAAATCTTGGAACAATACTGTAAGAATATACGATGAAAATTGGAATCAAATGAATCTAGAAACATCGAATACAACTTTTTGTAATAGTCAATATTTGAATCAAAGTAATATCACTTGGAACGTTAACATCTCTGCGAATCAAATAAAAAAATATTATTTTTATTATTCTCCTGATAATGGAATCACTAATCCTAATTATGCAGCTTTAACTTATAATACGTCCAGTTGGGTACCGAGTGATAGGGATGCTTGGACAGAAACAACCGCAAATTGGAGAGAATATACTAGCCTTTCATCAGAAAATATAACTAATGATACGACTTACAAAATAAGAGGAAACAGTAGTGTTAACATAACTGGTATTTTTGCTGATGGACTAGAATATTGGCCTTCGAGTAGTATCACAGGAGTTTCCAACGGTTGGTACATAGATACATGGTTATATATCGATGATGTTACATATTTGAGTGCTGTTTATATCCTTTTAGCTTCTGGTTCAACTTCTATAACAGGATCGCTACAAGAAAATATTTCTGGAAATATGACCAGTTCAACTTGGTACCATTTTGTAAAAAAATTGGACCCAAACATATGGGAAACTAAAATTGGTAGTTTTAATGCTTCAAAAGGAATAAGAACTATACAATTTTATGCTCAGGACTCTACATCTGGTTTAACTAGAACTTTTAAAATCGATGGTTTACACTTTAAAAAAGAACCCCTAGAAGTAAAAACTTTTCCAGAAGAAAAAATTACCGCAGTTTCTGGAACTAAACTTGACATATTAAAAAACATAAGTTATGATGATGCAAGAAAGACTGTAGGTGAAAATTACAAATTTAGTTTAGATATTGGTAATGAAACTTACGGTGGGAATATCAACATGTCAACTAATGTTGGTTGCTCCGAATATCCAAAGATTGTTGAATATAAAAATGGTACCGTGAGTAAAACTCTCGCGAAGATGTGTGTTTGGAAGTGATATGATGAAAGGTTTACTATTCACTCTGGAATCTTTCATAGCAATCCTAATGATATTTTTTATAATAATATTATTGTTTCAAAATCCACCAGCATCTTCAGAATTCAATAGAATAAATTACAAGTTGAAGGCATATAATGGGCTGATGGCGCTTGAAAAAACTGGGGAATTGAGAAAAGATGCTGTTAATAACAATGCAATTTCTATCCAAAATAAATTGAACCCTTATTTACCTGATTTTCTGAATTATACTGTTGTAATATTCAATGAGACCACGAACATTACTGCAAAACCTTCTCTATCTCTAACAAATGATTCAATATCAGTCAGTTATTTTTTAGCTGGTGATGTAGACGATTTCAAACCAAGAGAAATTAGAGTTTATCTATGGGGATATTGATGAAAAATAAAGGACAGATGTTTATAATTGTAGCTGTCATCATGATAGTTGTTTTAGTCATACTCAAGACAGGTGTAAATTTACCTGACATCATGCAAAAAAATAGAGAATCGGAAGGAAAATTTGAGCATGATTTTTTTGTTAACGTCGTAGATGAATTAACGAAAACAATAGATGTTTCTTATTATCAACCCATCAACATAACAAATAATGTTTACAGTTTTGCTAATTTCACGAGAAAAAAAATGACTGAACATTTGCAAGATTTTCAATTTTTATATGTAAGTTGTATCACACCGAAATCTAGTGGAAGTGACACGATGAATGTTTCAGTAATCACCATGTTGAATAAACCCATTAATGCTACTCTTCGGATAAGCACTTCTCTTGTGCAGTCGGGTAATAATGATAACATGATGGATATGAGTATTTGGAACACGAATTTTACGATCACTCAAGGGAATAATTACATTCTTACTGTTGGTTACAACGGAACATATTCAGAAAACATAACAATACAAACAAAAACCAATGGAAGTGTTTATGTCGGATTTTTCGATACCACTTTGATCGGCTCAGAAACAACGTATAAAGATAAGTTCCAGAAGAACTATACTTTACCTTGATGAGAAAAAAGAGGACAATCTCGTTGATGGTTACTGATGGTACTTATAAGGTTGATCAAAACATAAATTACATGAACTTCACATACAACATGAAGTCTAACTTGAACGTAACTGGACAAAGAAGCAACATTCACATAACACGTTCTGGAAATGACTTAAAACTCTTCATAGTTTACACCAACCTACAATTACAAGGGTCTGACCATTTCACGAAAGGAGATAATTCTGTGGTGATATTGCACAACGGAACTAACGCGACAACTAACTATCCGATAATATATGTTGGAAAATGAATTATCGAGTAAATAAAATGAAAATAAATACAATAATAAAATAATAATCATGGCTGTTTGGAAGAACATAAAATGTCCTGGTTGTGGAAAACCTAATGAAAGAAAAGAATTGAAGACTAGAAAGGGCGTTTGTATTTATTGTGGTTTTAAAATTGTTTCTAACTTGTCGATCTTCATGAATAACGGGATTAAACCTGTTGTAATCCAAACTTAATTCACTTTCTGAATTGATGTTATGTTGTCTGAAGAAGATGGAAAGAAATTGATAAAACTTGCAAGACAGACTGTTGAAGATTATTTTAAGAACAAGGAACTTGTGTTGAAAAAAACTGAGTACAATAAGAAAAATGGTATTTTTGTTTCCATACATATGTATCCTGATCATGAACTCAGAGGTTGCATCGGTTATCCATACCCAGATCTTAAATTAGGTGAAGCGTTACAAAGGGCTTCTATATCTGCTGCATTCCAAGACCCGAGGTTTCCATCTTTAAAAGAAGATGAATTTAATTCTATCGTTTTTGAAATATCTGTTTTAACTGAGCCTGAATTGATTGTCGTAAAAAATCCGAAAGAATATTTAAAAAAAATTGAGATAGGCAAGGATGGTTTAATAACTGAGCATGGTTTTTACAAAGGTTTACTATTACCGCAAGTGCCTTTAGAATTCGAACCAAAATGGGGTGTGGAAACTTTCTTAGAGCAGACTTGTATGAAATCTGGGTTGCTTCCAGACATGTGGTTAGATCCTAGAACAAAAATCTATAAATTTCAAGCTCAGATATTCAAGGAGAAAAACCCACGTGGTGAAATCATCCAAACATAGCTGAGAAAGCATCAGAAATTTTTTCTTCTTCCTCTTTGTCATATTTTTCTGTATCACTGTAAACTATCTCTTGTGGTTCTGTTTGTGGTATCTCACATTTAAAGCATATCCACTTACCATAACTCTTTTTGACGCATCTTATGCAGCCGATAGTTCCGCAATTATCGCACTCTACCAATTCATTCACTTTACTCTGACAACGAGGGCATACCAAATCCATATTATCCAGAATTATATTGTGAACTCGTAAATATCTTCTTTTATATTATCAAGTGTTAATTTTATTTCCTAGGAAGAGAAGATAAGATTGGTGAGTTAATGGTGTTCGAAGGACTTGTTGGTTTAGGTATAGCATGTTTGTTAGCACCAGCGATAGCACAATTTGCAGGGACTAGAAAGAAAGCAGAGAGAGGGTACAACTGGTTGGCGATAGGCGGGCTGATGTTCATACTAGCGGCTGCTTTTGGAATCGACTTCTGGACATTGGCTAAATTGACAGACATATCAGGATGGGGCTCACAACTATTCCAGATAATTGGTTGGATTTTTGTATTAGCCGGGGTACTATCAGCTTTGTTTGAATCTTTCAGATGATAGTACTTTTTTCTTTATTTTTACTCGTTAAAACCATTTTTCTTCCATCGTGTAAAGTAAACTTGTTAACTTCCATTTTCTTGATAAGCTAGTTATCATCTTTTCTAATAAGAGGATAGTAAGGGGGTGGCTGTCCTCAACGAAGTGATCGTATGAGGTTAAAACCAGATCAGCGCCACTCCCTTGTAAATGCAGTTAGGAGAGGCATAAATAAAAACATTGTGGCTCGTGTGTTTGACACGACCGTAAAGACTGTCAACCAATGGTGTAAAAGAGCTTTTCATAGGGGTAGAGAATACTTTAGAGACAAACCAAGAAAAGCAAAAGAAAGCAAGGTTACGGTTGAAGTTGAGGTTTCGATACTTGCCTTAAGAAACAGTTTTGAATGGGGAACTGCAAGAATCCAACAAGGCCTTTATTGCTTACCAGAATACGCTAGAGAAGCTATTTATTGTGTTCAAGGCGTAAAACTATCCAGGGCAGCTATCAACAACGTTCTTAAAAAACATGACATCAACGGTTACAATAATAATATCAAGAGTTGGAAGTTCTTCCGTGCTGAAAGACCTGACGAATTGTGGCAACTGGATATCAAAGGACCGTTTACTTTGCAAGGTAAGAAGTACTGGTTTGTCGTTTGCATAGACGATTACAGTAGGTATCTCATCCTTGTTGAGCAACTGGACCATGACCCAAGAGTGGAAGAGATGGGGGAGATGTTAAAACCATACGTAAAAGAACATCATCCGAAGAGCATACTGACTGACAACAAGCCGTTCAAGGAACAATGGGATCAGTGGTGCAGGGATAACGGCATAGAGCCTTTGCATGCGCATCTACACTATCCCCAAGACAAAGGTAAAGTGGAAAGAGCGATAAGGAATGTTTCTGAAGAATTCATCTACATAATGAAGAAATTTCCAGGATGGATTAATGGCAAGATTAGAGATTATCAAGAATGGTTCAACAATGAAAGATATCACAGGGGGATAAATGATTATCCTATTAACTTGTACAGGGGAAGTTAGAAACTTTACTTAACACATCGCTAAGCTATTTAAATTCAACGTACATTTAATTGTAATCCAAAAATAAAAATAAGGTGGATTATTATTGAACGCATGAGTTTTCAGGTGAAAAGTGATGTTGCTATTGTTAGACATAATTTTATTCATTTTTGGAATTTTGTTAGTAGCAACTCTAAGAAACAAAATTCATACTTCTAGACCTCATTTTCTAAATTTTTACAAAAATTATCCAACTTGTGATTAATATGTCTCTAATCTTAATACCAATTCTAACAGGATTATTTTCTATTTTTATTGCATTCTATCTTTTTTTAAACCTTAAGAAAACTAAAATTCGCTCTTCAAAAATGTCAGAAATCGCTAGTTATATTGCTATAGGTGTTAAGGTTTATCTTTTAAGACAAGTAAAAACTATCCTTTTAATCACACCATTTTTAACTCTGCTAATTTATTTTTTCATCGGCCCTTGGGTTGCTTTAACTTTTATTCTTGGGTTTTTCACTTCTCTAATAACAATTTTTCTTGGTATGAGTGCTGCAGTCCTAGCCAATGTTAAAACTGCTGAGGATGCTACCAAATCACCGAAAAAAGCTTTTCATACAGCTCTTTTTGGCGGTTCTATAATGGGAATGTCCATCACAGGTTTCAGTATTTTAGTTTTGTCAATCCTTTATCTTTTTTTCAAGAGCCCTGATCCTCTAGTAGGATTTGGGTTTGGTGCAAGCTTAGCTGCTTTATTTGCTCAAATTGGTGGTGGAATTTATACGAAATCTGCGGATATAGGGGCAGATCTAGTCGGTAAGATTGAAAAAAATATCCCCGAGGATGATCCCAGAAACCCAGCTGTTATAGCAGATTTAGTGGGCGATAATGTCGGTGATTGTGCGGGTCGAGGTTCTGACTTATTCGAAAGTTTTTCTGATGATATCATTACTGGAATGTTAGTTTCTCTTATTTTTGTTAAAAAATATGGCCCTAATGTTTTATTTTTCCCATTTCTCTTACAGTCAGTTGGTCTTATTTCTTCGATTGTCGGTGTATTTTCGATTAAAAAATTGAAAAATACAAAGCCAGAAAATTCATTTAACATAGGAATGATTGTAACAACAGCTATCGCAATATTAGGTTCTTTTTTAATCGCTAGATATTTGTTAAATGACTTGAGTATTTTCTTGGCAACTTTCCTGGGTATTTTAGTCACACTCGTATCTTCATTCGTCACAAAATATTTTGCAGGATCAAACAGTAAAGCAGTCAAAAAAATTGCTGATGCCTCAAAAAGAGGAGTAGCTTTGAATATAATCACTGGAATTTCTTATGGGTTGATGAGTCCACTCGCTTCAATCGTCATGATTGTAGTCGCTGTTTGTATAGCTTTTGTCTATTCTGGCTTTTCCCTTTTGTCAATAGTCGCTGTTAACATCGGTACAGATCTTTTAATCGGATACATCATGACTGCTGATGCTTTTGGACCAATCGT
This sequence comes from Candidatus Aenigmatarchaeota archaeon, assembly GCA_026397455.1. GTDB lineage: Archaea > Aenigmatarchaeota > Aenigmatarchaeia > CG10238-14 > CG10238-14 > JASEGC01. Next base: position 8,158 of record JAPLUX010000079.1, read on the forward strand.
TGATAATGCTTCGGGAATTGCAGAAATGTCAGGAGCAAATAAAAAAGTCGTTAAATCCCTTTCTTCACTCGACTCTGTCGGTAATACGATGAAAGCCATAACTAAATCTTATGCCATGTCTTCAGGAACAGTTACATCTTTTGTTCTAATCTTAACATTTTTTGCTGTTGTAGGGTTAAAAACCATCGATGTTTCAAACCCATTCTCTTTAGCATTTATATTTTTAGGAATTTCACTACCATATCTAATTTCTTCTTTGGTAATCGGTTCAACATCCAAAACAGCTTTAAAAGTTGTTGATGAAGTTAGAAGACAATTTAAGACAATCAAGGGAATAATGAGTGGAAAGGCAAAACCAGATTATGCTGCTTGTATTGACATTTCGACAAAAAATGCACTAAGAGAGATGTTTTTACCAGGAATTATTAGTATTGCTATCCCTGTATTTGTTGGTGTTGTATTTGGACCTTGGGCACTCGGTTCATTGCTCATAGGAGCAGTTGCAGGAACAGCATTATTAGGACCATTCTTCAACAACACTGGAACAGCTTTTGATAATGCTAAAAAACTGATTGAAAAAAAACAAAATAATGGAAGTTTTGAGCATCAGGCAGCTGTTGCTGCAGACACAGTCGGTGATCCTCTCAAAGATGTTGCAGGGCCATCGCTTTTAATTTTCATGAAAT
>JAPLUX010000029.1 GCA_026397455.1 Candidatus Aenigmatarchaeota archaeon
AGGTTTTTGTATTGTTGTCCCTGAAGATGAATATGAAAAAGTGGCTCAAATCTGTAAGAAGCATGGAATCAACACAAGAAAAATAGGTAAGATTGTAAAAGAAAAAGATGTAAAAATCAAAACTTCTTCTGGTTTTATTTCAGTTTTATAGAGTTGTTCTGATGAAAGTCCCAGAAATAAAGTTCTATAGCGAAAAAACGAGAAAGTTTTATAAACTCATTGAAACTTCAACCTGGCCGACTGTGAAGATTTCTGGAATTTTCATGCACAGAGTGAAGGACGTGGATCCAAGAACAGATTGCATTCTTAAAATTAAGGCTTTAGGAAAAATAGAGGGAATAGTTCTTGATACTTGCAGTGGTTTAGGTTACACTTCCATCCTTTCTGCCAGAAACACAGAAGTTAAGAAAATCATCACAATTGAAAAAGACGAGAACATGATCAAGATAGCCAAACTCAACCCTTACTCGAAAGAACTTTTCATTAACCCAAAGATAGAATTAATAAATGGCGATAGCAATGAAGAGATAAAGAAATTTCCTGATGAGTACTTTAATTTTATAATTCATGATCCACCTAGAGTTTCCATAGCTGGCGAATTATATTCTTTAGAATTTTACAAACAATTGTTCAGGGTTCTTAAAAAAGGTGGAAAACTTTTTCATTATACTGGAAAACCAGGAATAAGACAAGGGAAGAATTATGAAAAAGGAATATCTCTAAGGCTTATAAAAGCAGGTTTCAAAAAAGTAGAAAGAGCTGATTATGCAAATGGTTTAGTTTGTTTTAAATGACAGAAACTAGATAGCTTTTTGTTCTTTTAAAAAAAATTATCTAAGTTTATAATTATACTTGAATTTTCTTCCTTGTATCTTTTCAAGAATTTTAAACTTCCAAACCAAGTAAACAATCAAAGCAATTACTAAAACGATAATTACAACAAAAGAATAATTTGTAGGAACAGTACAATCTTCTGTTTCTGTGAAAGATTGACATTCATAATTTGTATTTTGATCACACTTGTAATTAGTCCTAGATTTTTTATCATTCAAACAGTCAGACCATGTTGATGGATTAGGACAGGTTGGACATTGTATTATTGTTGTTGTAGGCGTGGTCTTTGTGGTTGTTGTTCTTTGAGTAGTGGTTGTTTCTATAGTAGTTATTGTCGTAGTTGTTGTTACCATTCCACCTTCCATTATAATAAAAGATTGTGTTGATAATGATGGGACAGTGAATTTAATCTTTCTGTCTACCTTGTAAATAACAACATTGTATTGTGATAATGTCGTCACGTCTTCGTATGCTTTATTGTCATCATTCCAATGGTATAATTTTACGTTGTTAATATCGATTTCTGATGGTATGACACCTTCCATTGAAACGTTCTGCACGTGCTCAGATGAGGAGACATTGATTTCATAATTCTTTGGAGATTTTTTATTCACAACAATGTCAGCATATACATCAGTGAATTCCTGATTTATCAGCGACTTGAAACCATGTATCCCATCGACTTTTATCCTGACTTTGTGAAGGTTAGTCAAATGATAAGTATCTTTCCAATTCATTATCGTGGAATAGTTTATAGTATAGCTACCGTTAGCTGGAATAATATCCTCTAGTAAGTTAAATTCGAAGAACCGTTTGTCAATACAGTATAAAATTTAGTAGCATCTTCATCCAAAACACAAGTGATGACATGAACTCCGTCTTTTGTTGGAGTAAATATGCCTTCCCTGTAACCACTGGAATTTGTCAACCCAGCGACAGAAGATATGTCACCTTCAAGACTCGATGTCGCTTCAACGTAATAGTTTGCGATGGGACTGGATGAATTAGCATCTACAACACGACAAGTAACAGTAACAGGAGAACTGACCGTTATGTTGTCTGGAATTAATTGAACTGAAGACTGAGAATAACCCCAAACGTTAAAATTAGATCGATCTGTAGTAGCTTCTGGATTCAAGACATAGATTCTGATAGAATGATAACCTAACAACCAACTACTGTTTGTTGGGATAGTATAATTGGTCCATGTGCTGTTGTTATCGATAGTTGCATTCATCAAATCAGAAGAAGTTGAGTTGTATTCTATTACAAAGGAGTTAACGGTCTCGTTCCAATTGGCATAAACAAACAGAGCATCTCCCGGATGAATGTCTGTTGAACTTAATGTCAACGGTGTGACTAAATTTATCGAAGCTAAACATGGTTGAATAAAAAGAGTTAATGCAATCAATGAAACCAAAACAGAGAGATTCTTCATACTTATTCTATCAGTGTTTAATTATAAATTTCTATTTTGAGATTAATGATTAACTGTGTTATCCCGATTAGTTGCAGTCACCTAATAAAATAATAGGTGATTGCATGAACAGAACCAATAAAATAGTTTTCATTCAAGTTAAACTTCTAGAAGGTTGGAATGATAAACAAATAAGACAATATCTTGGGATACCAGAAAGGACATACTTTTATTGGAAACGTATCATAATGACACAAGGACATTCAGTCCTCATAAACAAGAAGAAACCAGGACCTAAACCTTCTTTCGAGGCCAATGACAGAACTGTTGAAAAGATACTGAACCTTAGAAGAAAGTATGGATGGGGACCAACTAAGATAGAAGGTCATTTCAGAGTGCATCCTATGGATGGAATTATACCATTACCTCATAACAGAATCCATAAGATACTCGTTGAAAACAAGTTGAATAGACCAGTAAGAGAACCTAGAAAGACATGGGGTAAGAAAAGGTGGGAAAGATTGCATAGTATGTCCTTATGCCAGTGTGATTGGAAGGATATCAATTGTGATGATGAAAGACCTATGCTCACTTTCTATGATGATCATTCAAGGTTTGTTTTGGCCTCAAGGCGATTTGAAGAGGCAACGATGAACAACACGATCAAACTGGCAGGATATGCGTTCAAAAGACATGGAGTTCCAGAGCAGATGTTGACTGATAACGGATCACAATTTGTTAATAACAGAAGTGACGAGTTGACAGAGTTCGAACTTTTCTGTAAGAATAAAGGAATAGAGACTATAAGATCTACGAAGAACAGGCCAACTACGCTGGGGAAGATAGAAAACTTCCATGGTTGTTATGATTCAGAGATATGGGTTACTAACGGAAATCACAAGAAATTCGTGCATTATTGGAACAATAAGAGGCCCAACGGAGCTATAGGATATTTATATCCAGTGGAGGTATTTTATAGAGATAGGAAGACTGCAATTAATTCAGGATAGCACAAGATTAATGATTAACTTAAAATGTTGTTATTGAGTAATGATTATACAATTTTACATTAAAACCTAATGTAAAATTATAAATTTTTGATACAAATGTAATATTATGCCAATAAACGCTGGACCTACATATTTTGTTGCAGAGAAAAAATTCTTAGAAGCCAGAACAAGAGAGGAAAAGATCGCAGCACTAGAAGAAATGATTAGGACTATTCCGAAACATAAAGGAAGTGAAAAACAACTGGCTCTATTGAGAAAAAGGTTGGCTAATTTAAGAAAACAAAAATCTGGCAGAGCCACAGCAAGGCCAAAGTTTATAATAAGAAAGACCGGTTCAGCACAAGTCTGCATTCTTGGAATGACAAAATCTGGTAAAAGTAGTTTGTTGAATGTTTTAACAGGGGTCAACGTAGAAGTAGGTGATTATCCTTACACTACAAAAGAACCGAACGTGGCTATGATGAATTTTGGCGATGTTCAGATTCAGCTAGTTGAAATCCCAGCGATGTTCGATCCTGAATCCATGAGCATCCTTTACACATGTGACGAGATACTGGTTTTGTTGGACGGAAGTGAAGATGTAGATAGACAAGAAAAAGAGATAAAAAAAATGTTGAGTGGAATGAGGCTTTCGAATAAAAAAATGTTGTTCGTCGTCAACAAATCTGATTTGGAAGAATCAAAATCAAAATATCTGCAAATTTCTGCCAAAGTTAAGATTGGTTTGGAAGAATTGAAGGAAAGGATATGGTCTGGTCTTGGCTTGATAAGAGTTTATACGAAACCACCTGGTAAACCGAAGATTATACCTCCGATTACTTTACCGATGAGATCAACAGTAAGGGATGTAGCAGAGAACGTCCACAAGGATTTTTTAAAAGACTTTAAGTTTGCGAGAATCTTTAACAATTCAAGGTTTTCTGGAAGTCATGTTGGACTACACCTGTTAATTTTTCATTTTCACCCTTTGTTGTTCCCGTCCATCCCATTTTTCTACATATAACATTTAACGAGTCTTCTTTAATATCTAGATAATTCTCTCCTTCTTGAGTTAGACTGTAGACTTTTTTAGGTCTTTTCTTAGTTATACTCCATTCTGATGCCGTGTATCCCTTTTTCTCCATATCACTTAACATTGGATAAACAATGGATGGTCCAAGATATACACCAAAAGTTTTTCTAATTCTATCAATAATTCGATAACCATGCATCGGTTGTCCATGTAAATAACTCATAATAATTAAATCTAATAGAGATCTCGTTAATTTAATTTTCATATCTTTTTGTTGATTATTATATCCAGTGTCATTTTATCAGTATGATAGTTAAAATAATAATTTTTAAATACCTTTGCGTTATCCAATTCTTTGATCATGTTAATGGGTTAAAAATTAAAATATTTTAATATAATAGAATATAGACTTGAATTTTTTGAAAAAAATGAAAAAATTAGCAAAATTTGATATAATATAGTTAAAAAACCGAAAAAAATTTGCTTCTAAGATAGAAATATTG